>JAALLB010000034.1 GCA_011087745.1 Hyphomicrobiales bacterium
CATAGCCCACCCTTATCAGAGATAAATCCTGAAATCAACTTGGCATTACCGTTCAGCTGCATCGCCATCGGCACTGAAGGCCGTTGTGATGAACGGCCACGTAAGTGCCAAAATTACCCAGATGACAAGGCAATACACCAGACCGAACAACAAGCTGTCCCACATGGTCTTTGTTACACGTTCAAAATTTCTAGCACCATAATTCTGGCTGAGAATGAGGCCGACAGCGCCGGATAGAGCAAATACTGCAGCAAATGCCAGGGGCATCAAACGACCAACAATTGCCCAACCCGCTACTGCATCATCCCCAAATTCTGCAATAGTGGCTGTAACATAAGCATTGCCAACAGGGGTTGCTACTTGCGTTAGGACGGCTGGAATTCCGATTGTCAGGAAAGGTCGTATATTGTTCTTAAGCGAGCTTAACTTTGGCTTGCCGATCAAATTGTGCACATAAACTGTAAAATAAAGCCCGACACCCAACATGAAAATGCGAACAACCACGATCGCAATGGCCGCGCCATTTATTCCCAGGTCAAGACCAAAGATGAAAACCGGGTCGAGTACCAATGCTGCTCCGACAACGGAAAGTGTTACCAGCATTGCCCGTTTGGCATCCCCCCTTGCTCTCAACAAGCCAGCCATACAAATCCCCAGACCAAGCAATGGAAAGGATGGAATTGCTATTTGCATGAATACAAGAGCTATTTCCTTGGTTTCTCCCTTTGCTCCCAGCAAATCCAGCAAATATGGCAAGGATGGAATGACAATTGCCACAACAATAAGGGATAGAACCATCATATAGACCAGTGAGGTTCTTGCCCGGCGTCTTGCAGCAGCTTCATCCCCAGCTCCAATTGCACGAGCAGTTATGGCTGTTGAAGCAATGGTAAACCCGATCGAAACCGATAGGGTGAAGAACATGATGGTTGAGGCATACCCAACAGCTACGGCAAGTTCCTGTTGGCCGAGCAATGAGATATAAAACAGATTAATGACATCAACCAAAAAGATTGCAACAAGCCCAATAGCACCTGTCGAGGTCATAGTCATTACATGTCGCATGATTGAGCCCTCGGTGAAGACGGCGTTTTTGCGGGCTCAGTTTGGGTGGTGTTAGCCTTTGCCATTATTCAGCTGGAGTGCTTTCTGTTGAAGTATCATTTAAAATTTCTTCTTCCAAAACCTCACTGGAACGTTCATCAAGTGCTGTTGCTGGATGCTGTGGCTTGACCAAAGGTTCTGGTTGTACATCCGGTTTGGTATGCAAGATGTCCAGACCAGCATACATGCCTTCGCGGTATTGAACCATTAGGCGATCCTGATCCAAATGCCTGACGTTTTCCAATATTTCCTGAATTTCTTCTTCTTCATGCCCAAGACCTTTCAACATTTCATTACCCAAAGCCAAGGCAGATTCAAATGTTTCGCGGATTTGATATTTCACCTTCTTGTCCATTAACTGAAGCGTATGGGCACGATCGTATGCTCTGACATACATGGCTTTTTCCGGAAATTCGCTGGCTATCAAATCAACAATACGATTGGTGATTTCCGGTGTATGGGTTGTAACGCACACTAATTTTGCATTCTGTATGCCTGCTGCGATTAAAACATCTTTCCGCGAGCCGTTGCCAAAATAAATGCGAAAACCAAATTTTGCTGCTTGTTTTATGATGTTGGGGTTATTGTCGATAACCGTGACTTCTTTTCCCGACGCAAGAAGTGCCTGGGCCGCTACTTGGCCCATTCTTGAAAAACCAATCATCAAAACGGTTGATTGTGCACCTTGGAAATCTTCTTCCGGTTCTTCTTCTACGGAAGTGGTTTCCAGCAATTTATTACCTATCCAAACCGAGAGCGGCGTCAAAATCATTGAAAGAACCACCATCGCAACAAGAAAAGACGAAGTCTTCGTATCCAACACTCCGATGCTTGTGGCTGAAGCAAATAGCACAAAGCCAAACTCACCATGTTGAGAGAGAATGGCTGCTGTTTTAGTGCATTCCGAATGACCGGACGCAAAAGCCTTGCAGGCCAAATATATTACACCTGCTTTCACAACCATTGCGATCAAGACAAATCCAATAATTGCAAACCAGTTATCCAGCAAGACTGTCACGTCCAGGGAAAGACCAACTGCCATGAAAAACAGGCCAAGAAGAATGCCGCGGAACGGCTCAATATTAGCTTCAAGCTCTACACGGTAGGATGATTCTGCCAGCAAAACGCCCGCAAGAAAGGAGCCAAGCGCCATGGATAATCCAACGGATTGCATCAACATTGCAGATCCGAATACAACGAAAAGCGCCGTTGCCAACATTGCTTCATTCGCGCCGGTTCTGGCGATAACTCCCAGGAGTGGGTTCAATAAGTATCGCCCCGCGAAGATTACAGTTCCGATTGCCAACAATCCGATCCAGAACGCTGACCAATCAGCACCCATTTCAGCTGATGAATAAAGTAGGGGTACGATCGCCAATAGAGGAATAATTGCCAAATCCTGAAATAGAAGTACCGAAAATGTTTTTTGGCCGTAACTGGTATTTACATCGCCTTTTGTTTCAAGCGTTTGCAAGACAAAGGCGGTTGAAGAAAGTGCCAATCCAAAGCCAGCAACAATTGCCATATTGAGATTGGGTGCAACTAACCAGGCAAGCAACGACAATGCAAAGCCACAACACATGACTTGTGCTGACCCAAGGCCCAAAATATCTCGCCGCATGGACCATAGCCTTGAAGGCTTCATTTCCAGGCCCACTATGAAGAGCAGGAATACAATACCAAGTTCGGCAAAATGAAGAATGCTTTCTCCATTGTTTACCAGACCCAGTATTGGCCCGAGAATTACGCCAGCAGCCAGATAACCAAGAACAGTACCAAGGCCGATGCGTTTAAAAATCGGCGCAGCAATAACTGCAGCACCCAGGAGCAGAACTGTTTGCGTATAAATTTCTGGAGTTGCTTCTACTGCCATTTTGCTACTCCCTGCGTTGAAAATTGAACGAATCGAATATAAAAAGCCTTCATGTCTTGCTTCGATAACCTTAGAGGCTTATGTGTTTGTTTAAAATAGTTTCTCACTGATTTCCTTTCATTTGTGGCAAAATAATATGAACGAACTCAAAAAGCTTGAAGCCGACGCACTCAACTTGGTCTCCCTAGCAAAAAAAGCCGGAGCTGATGCCTGTGATGTTGTGGTTGCAAGCGGTAATTCCCTGTCCGTTGGAATTCGCGAAGGTGCTGTTGAGAACAGCAACCGCTCTGAGTCCGATGCATTATACTTACGGGTCTTTTGTGACAAAAAGATAGCAAGCGTTACTTCAAACACAAAAAATGATCCACAATCCTTAGCAGAACGCGCTGTTGCCATGGCAAAAGTATCCCCTGAAGATCCATTTCAAGGGTTGGCGGATCAAGACAGACTGATTTCAACCAACGACATCAACACGAAAATTTCCGAACTTGATTTGTTCGATAATACAGACCCTGACCCTAATTTTATGGAGCAGCAGGCTTTGGCAGTTGAAGAGGCTGGCATGAGTGTTGATGGCGTTACAAAATCCTTGAGTTGCGGAATGAGTTGGTCAACTTCTGGTTTTGTTCTGGCAACTTCCGATGATTTTTCTGGAAGCTATCAACGTTCCGGTTTTTCTCTCGTTGGTTCCTTTGCAGCTGGCGAAGGAACAGGCATGGAGCGGGACTATGATTATGACACTGCTGTTTACATGAGTGACCTGAAAAAAGCAGAAGCTATTGGTAAGTTTGCTGGAGAGAGAGCAGTTAAACGATTGAACCCACGGCAAATAAAATCCGGATCGTATCCGATAATTGTTGATCGCCGTGTTTCTGCAACACTTCTGGGTTCGCTGGCTGGTGCAATTAATGCTGCTTCCGTTGCACGTAAAACCAGCTTCCTGCGCGAAATGATGGGCAAGCAGATTACCAAGAATTCTATCAATATCATCGATGACCCACATATGATTCGTAAATCTGGTTCGAAAATATGTGACGGTGAAGGGGTTTCCATTCAGAAACTCAATTTGGTTGAAGATGGAATTTTGCAAACCTGGTTGCTTGATAGCGCCACCGCAAGAGAATTAAACCTAAAAACAAACGGCCGTGCCAGCCGCAGCGGATCTGGGACGTCTCCGTCAACCACCAACTGTTATATGGAAGCCGGTGAACAAAGTGCTGAGGACATGATTGCTTCGATCAAGGAAGGTCTTTATTTAACGGAAACCATTGGGCACGGTATCAATATGGTAACTGGAGATTATTCCAAGGGTGCTTCTGGCTACTGGATTGAAAACGGCGAAATTGCTTTTCCGGTTGGAGAAATTACAATTGCAGGCAATTTGAAAGATATGTTCATGAACATCACACCTGCTTCTGATCTGGAATTTAAATTCGGAACTAATGCACCAACGCTACTTCTGGAAGGAATGACGATTGGCGGCAAATAGCAATCGAACGAACGATGCAGATCTGCTTTTAGCCACGGCACTTGAAGTGGGTAAAATTGGGCTCAAGTATTTCAAATCGAAAAATGAAGTCAGGTTTAAGTCAGGCAACTCTCCTGTTTCTCAAGCAGACATGGAAATTGATGATTTCCTGCGAACCACTCTTATTCGGCATCGCCCGGATTACGGTTGGCTATCAGAAGAAACTGAAGATAACAAAGAGCGACTTGATTGTGACCGTGTATTAATTGCTGATCCGGTTGATGGAACAAGAGGTTTCATAGATGGGCACAATGAATGCTGCATTTCAATTGCAATTGTAGAAAACGGGCGCCCTACCGAGGCCATTCTTCATTGCCCTGCTTTAAAGCAGACATTTCTGGCAAGCAAGGGAAATGGGCTTGAGCTCATTGGTGATTTCAATAGCCCGGATACTGCAGCTGACAAACCTCGGGTTACAGGCTCCAAAAAATTAATTGAAACGATACGTGCACTACCGCATCAGCCTTTTGAAGTGGCAGATTTCATTCCGTCATTGGCCTATCGTTTGGCACTTGTTGCTAGTGGAGAACTGGACGGCGCTTTTGCCCGAGGTGGTGCAAGTGAGTGGGATATTGCAGCGGCAGATCTGATCTTGGAAGAAAGCGAATGCAAGCTTACAGATACGGATAAAAACGTTATTGAATATAATCGTCTAAAAGTTCAGGTTCCTGCACTTATTGCAACGCATAACAATCGGTATGAAGAAATATTCGCACTTGCGAAACAAGCCGGATTTCTTCATTAATCAGCTAGAATTATTCATATCCTGTTGTGGAGAAACTTATGAGTGAAGATAACGATACGCAGTTATTACATTTAGTATTTGGCGGAGAACTCGAAAACCTAGATCATGTGAAATTTCGCAATCTGGAAGAGCTTGATATTGTAGGGATTTATCCCAATTATGAAAAAGCCCAACTGGCATGGAAAGCAAAAGCCCAGCAGACTGTCGATAATGCCCACATGCGCTATTTCATTGTGCATATGCATAAATTGCTTGACCCGGATGGTGATGGAAAATTCGGCTAAAGTCAAATATTCATTGAAATGACAGAACCAATTCAACCAAAACGCCTGAAGCGCAAGAAGCGCTTACGTTTGTTTATACGCAGTCTGAGCCAAAATAAAATTGCTCTGAATGTGACTTCGCGCCTGGCTATTTGGTATTTGCAATGGGTTCAAAGAACCAACAAGATTATCGTTGAGCCAGCAAATATTTTGGAAACTCTCACACCTAAACAACCACTTATTGTTGGGGTCTGGCACGGACAACATATCTTGATGCCTGCCCTGCCGATTGGTCTAAAGGCATCGGCCATGATTTCCAAAAACTTTGATGGCGAGGTGACTGCCAGAACTGTAGAACACTTTGGCAATCGCACGATTCGTGCATCAGGTGGCAGAAGCCAAAAACAAACCTTACGAAAAGGTGGCATGACCGGGTTTTTGGAAATGCTGAATGCTTTGCGGGACAACGATAATGTTGTACAAACCGCCGATATTCCCAAAGGAATTGCACGGAAAGTTGGCCTTGGTATTATCATGTTGGGACAAAAATCCGGCGCTCCAATTGTACCATTGGCAATTGCATCAAGCCGTAGGCACATTTTTCAAAAAGCTTTGGACAAAGCGGCTCTTAATATGCCGTATGGAACAACAGCAATCGTTGTAGGTGAGCTGGTTCATGTACCTGATGATGCAGATGATGCGACGCTGGAAACTTGCCGTGCTAATTTGGAAAAAGAGCTTAATCGTGCGACAAAAAGAGCATACGAGCTAACAGGAAATCCTGAATGAAAACCAAACCGGATCTTTTCAGCAGAATTGTGCTTCGTATTTATCGCGGCTTTGGCATGTTGCTATACCCATTTATGGGCCCGTTTCTGCGCTTGCGTGCAAACAAAGGCAAGGAAGATTGTAAGCGCCGCTATGAGCGTTACGGTTATCCTAGTGCGGAAAAGCCTTCCGGCCCAATCGTGTGGTTTCATGCGGCAAGTGTTGGCGAATCCATGGCTGTTGTCCCGGTTGTCGAACATGTAAATGCGCTTGGTATCAATACTATCATGACAACGGGTACTGTAACTTCAGCTCAAATTGTTCGTAAGAGATTGCCGCGAGGTTCATTCCATCAATATGTTCCATTGGACTTGAAACCTGCGCTCGAACGTTTTTTGGATCACTGGCAACCTGATGCTGCTATTTTTACCGAGTCTGAAATTTGGCCAATGACTATCCTGGAGCTAACACAGCGCAATATCCCGCGTATTCTCGTAAATGCACGCATGTCTGACAGATCATTCAAACGCTGGAAAAATGCCTCCGGCCTGGCAGAAAGACTGTTTGAAAATTTCTCACACGTGGTTGCCCAATCAGCTCTGGATGCTGAACGCTTCAAGACACTTGGTGCTCGGCCGGTTGATATTTCCGGAAACCTGAAAGTCGACACAAACGCGCTTCCTTATGATGAGCTTGAACTTAATCAACTCAAGACTCGTATGGGGAAAAGACCATGCTGGGTTGCTGTTAGTACTCATGAGGGGGAAGAAGAGTCAGTTGGCAAGATTCACAGTGCCTTGAAAAAAAACATTCCCAATTTGCTAACGATTATCGTCCCTCGTCATCCAGACCGGGCGCCAGGTATTGTTGCGATGTTAAAGGAAAACGGACTTAAAGTTTCCCAACGCAGCCAAAATAATTCGATTGGCGATACAACTGATATCTATATGGGAGACACCATTGGAGAAATGGGACTTTATCTACGCCTTGCGCAAGTGGCTTTCGTGGGTAAAAGCCTAAAATCTGATGGCGGGCAAAATCCTTTGGAGCCGGCAATGACCGGCACAGCTATTGTCTCCGGCAAGAATGTTAAGAACTTCCGGGATGCTTATAAAAATTTACTTGAAGCTGGTGCAGTAAGGCTTGTTGCAGATGAAAAAATGCTGGCAGCTAATGTTGAATATCTTTTGCGCAATCCACAAGAGCGAGAAAAAATGCAACTGGCTGCATTTGATACCATCAATCAAATGCGTGGTGCCTTGAAAAAAACCAATCGCGCATTGGATTCGTATTTGTTTCCGCTTACCGTAAAACGCGATCTGGAAGGGTTGGGTTAATACCATGGCGCTGGATGAAGCCCCCCCATTTTGGTGGACCAAAAACAGCTGGCAAGGATATGCTTTATCACCCGTTTCATATGTTTACGGACGGATTGCTGCCAAGCGCATGAACATGTCCGCAGCTGTGAAAGTTAGCGTTCCTGTTATCTGTGTTGGTAATTTTGTGGTTGGTGGTGCAGGTAAAACCCCTACGGTTCATATGCTTGCAAAATATGCACGGGCTCAAGGTTTTAAGGTTGGAATATTATCTCGCGGTCTTGGAGGGGCAATCACGACCCCCACAGTTGTGAAACTGGACAAGCACAACGCGCATGATGTTGGCGATGAGGCTCTACTTCATGCTGAAGACTTAACCACTGTAATATCGACAAACCGGGTTGCTGGTGCTGAACTTTTGATCAAACAGAATTGCACATTGATCCTTATGGATGATGGCTTTCAAAACCCTGCATTGCACAAAGATTTCTGCCTGGTTGTAGTTGATGCAAAACGAGGATTGGGAAATGGGTTTTCCATGCCCGGTGGCCCGATGCGAGTGCCCTTTAAACATCAATTAGTACAAACAGATGCAGTTTTTATCACAGGCAAGGGTGATGGTGGTGATCTTGCCATCCGGAAAGCAGCGCGAGGCGGGAAGCCAATTTTTCACAGCACGGTGGAAGTTACAGGGCGCACAAAATATAAGGGCCAACAGGCACTTGCCTATGCGGGCATAGCAGACCCGAGCAAATTTTTTGATACACTTGAAGAAATTGGTGTTGACGTAAAAGCTAGCCAGAGTTTTGGAGACCATCACGTCTTTACTGAAGAAGAATGCGGAGACCTAATTGATCGTTCAAAGCAACAAAAGTTGCAACTGTTTACAACAGAAAAAGACGCTGCTCGCCTTAAAAACATGGGGGAAGCACAAAACAAGGTAAGGGAATTGTCTGAAATCGTTCGGATTGTTCTCAAACCGGAAGACCCTGCAATGTTAAGACGCATATTTGACAAGGCCATGAAGCGTTTTAAAGAACGCAAAACACCAGATGCACTTATTGGGTAACTGCTGGCCCTACAACAACGGTGGTCGGCTTGGTTGAAAAGAACTGTTTTGCCATTCGGTTTACATCCTCCAGAGTTACATCAGCGATGTATTTTTCTCGCTTATCGATGTAATCAAGACCAAGGTCTTGCGTCTGCAGAGCAACCAGTACATTGGCAATTTTAGAGGAAGTATCAAGATTGGAAATTGCGTAAGAACCCGCCACGTAGCGTTTTGCTTTGGCAAGTTCTTCGGGTGTAACACCCTTTGTTGCAATTCGTTCAATTTCTTCATTGATAATTCTAACCGTTTCATCCCGGTTATCTGCACGGGTCGATGTTCCAGCTGAAAAATATGCAGCATGGTCAAAAGTTGCCAGACCTGATGAAACACCATAGGCAAGTCCGCGCTTTTCGCGCACTTCTGTATAAAGCCGAGAAGAAAAGCCGCCGTCGCCAAGAATATGGTTCATCAAATGGGCTGCAAAAAAATCCGGATCGTCGCGCTTTATTGCCGGATAGATAATTGATACGGACGCATTTGGTACTGGCATGACAATGGAAATCTCATCGCCCAAATTTGGCGCTACTTCGGGTATTTCGGCAATTGCAGATTCGTTTGGCAAATCGCCAAATATATCATCCAGTGCGGCTTTTAATTCTTCTTCGCTAATCGCCCCAACAGCGCCCACCGTTAAAGTCGAACGCGAGAGGATTTTCTTGTTCATTGCAATGATATCTTCTCGGGTGATTGCATCAATTGAAGTTTCTGTGCCACTGACACTGCGGGCATAGGGATGCTGTTGGAAGATTGCTTCACGTACTGTCTTGCTTGCAACTGAAGACGGGTTTTTCTTGCTGCCAGTTATGCCGCTGCGTATGGCACCTCTCATTCGTTCAATTGTGTCTTCATCAAAGCGTGGCTGGTTGACTGCCAGCTTCATCAGTTTGAATACTTCTTCGCGCTCAGAGCGCAGCAATCTACCGCTGCCTGAAAACTTGTCGCGTGAAACCGAAAACCTGAATTCCAGACCAAGTTCTTCTGCTTTGGCCTGAAAGGCCACTCCATCCAGATCACCAGCACCTTCATCCATCAAGGCAGTCATCAATCTTAAAGTGCCTTCTTTTCCTTCTGGGTCCTGTGTGGCACCGCCTTTGAACGAAACGGAAATTGCTATGATTGGAAGTGTATAGTCTTCAACCAGCAACGCCTTAATACCTTTGTCTGTCTCAATTTGCTTAATATCGATGGCGTTCGCTTGAATGATTAAACCAAATAGGAATGCAAGCGTTGTCAGGAAAACTCTCATGTATTTATCCCTCCTTTGGCAATAAACGGCTGGTAATCGAACGACCGCGGTCAATGTATTTTCTGGCAACTTTATTGACGTCTTCCACCGTGACTTTTTGCAGACGATCGGGCCAGCTTGTGAAGTCTTCGACGCTGCCACCAATTGCCAAAACAGACCCAAAAATTCGGGCAAGAGTTAATTGGCTGTCCTAGCTGTAGATAATGGTTTTCAGATAAGTTTGGCGTGCCCTGTCCAATTCTTCTTGTGTCACACCTTCTTTTAGAAGCTTGTCAACTTGTGCTTCCACAGCTTTTGACGGTATTGCCAAGTTACCGAACGTTGAATGAGAAAGTGCGGTTAAGGGTTTTTT
>JAALLB010000035.1 GCA_011087745.1 Hyphomicrobiales bacterium
AAAAACCCTTAACCGCACTTTCTCATTCAACGTTCGGTAACTTGGCAATACCGTCTATATAGCTTTCTTCCAGCTCTACCTGCTCCCATTTCTCAAGTTTATATTCCGTAGAGTTTTGTGGTGTTATGAGAACAGTTAACATTCCATTGGCTTTGGCAGGCTCAAGATTGCGTGGAAGGTCTTCAAACATCGCAGACGTTTTACCCCTAATATTATGATCTTTTAGAAATTTGTTGAATGGACCGACTTTTGGCTTTGGTTCATAGTCAGAAGCAACAATATCAAACATGCCTTCAAAAAGTCCGGGGTCTACATCCATTGCAGTTAATGTATCGGTTGCATGTTTGACCGAGCCATTCGTATAGATCAAACGGCGGCCTGGAAGCTTAGCCAGCATATCACCAAGCTCTGGATTTTTTGGAAGCTCCGAATAGTCAATATTATGAACGATGTCGAGAAACGCTTGCGGATCAATATTTCTGGTTTCCATCAACCCGCGAAGCGTAGTGCCATATTCGCGGTACATGTCTTTTTGCAGTTTGCGCGCTTCAACCCGATCAAGACCAGTAAGTTCGGCTACATAGCCCGTCATTAGCAAATCAATTTGGCTAAACAGGTCGCAATGGCGGGGATAAAGCGTGTTGTCGAGGTCAAAAACCCAAGTGTCGATATTTTTAAAATTTTCCATGGTGATCCTTTGTGCCAAGTCCTTGCCATGTTTCTTGACCTATGGCGAGAGGTGATGCATCTCTAGCACAATGAATCTTTGGATAATTATCACTGTCGCAGCAGCTTTCCTGCAAAACATTCGCTCAAGTCTCCAAAAACATCTCAAAAATGTAATGGGTTCAACTGGCGCTACTTTTGTGCGTTTTGGCTTCGGTGTTCCTTTTGCATGCCTTTACTGGTGCATATTGATTTATTGGTTTGAATACCAGATCCCCGAGTTTAACTTCCGGTTTTTTCTTTGGGCAACGATTGCTTCTTTCGCGCAAATATTTGCTACATTTTTGCTGGTTTATCTCTTCTCCTTTAGAAACTTTACGGTTGGCACTGCCTATTCCAGAACGGAGCCGGCTCAAACTGCAATATTTGCTCTCATTCTCTTTGGTGAAAAACTGTCATTCGGAAGCATTATGGCCATTGCGATCAGTATTGTCGGCGTAATGATTATTTCCGTTGCAAGGTCTGCAATTACGCTGAAAACCGTTTTTACATCCGTGCTTAGCCGCACAGCACTAATAGGTCTTGGTTCGGGAACATTATTCGGATTGTCAGCAGTTGGATATCGCACAGCTGCCCTTTCCGTTGAGCATGAGTTTTTCATGGTACAGGCCTCAACAACCCTGGTTTATGCGATCATCTTGCAAACGCTCGCCATGTTGACTTGGATCGTATTGCGCCAGCGTGACGAATTGCCAAAAATTATCAAAGCCTGGAAGCCAGCACTTGCTGTTGGGTTTGTTGGAGCAACGGCTTCTTTTGGTTGGTTTATAGCATTCACATTGCAACAAGCCGCGCTTGTAAAAGTGGTGGCTCAGATTGAAATGCTCTTTACGTTTGCCTCGTCAATTTTCTTTTTCAAGGAAGCGATAAATCGGTTGGAAATCATCGGCTGCGTATTGATCACCGCCGGTATTATCCTGCTCGTTCTGATTTAACCTGTTACGGCTTAATCAAAGTACCAGCACCATGTTCTGTAAATATTTCCAACAAAACTGCATGGGGTTTTTTACCGTTTACAATAACGACCCCTTCAACACCTTCGTCTTCATCACCCAAAGCTGAAATACAGGTATCAACCTTCGGGATCATACCACCATTGATCGTGCCATCTTTGATAAGAGCCTTGGCATCCTTGATGGTGAGCTCCTTGATAAGGTTTTTATCATTGTCCAGAACTCCCTCAACATCAGTCAGAAACAAAAGGCGCTTTGCATCAAGTGCGCTCGCCAGAGCACCTGCAAATGTGTCCGCGTTGACGTTGTATGTCTTGCCATCCTTGCCAAAACAAACCGGAGCAACAACCGGGATCAGCCCTGCTTCAATCACCAGATCAAGTACGGTTGAATCAACCTCTTTTGGTTCACCAACAAAGCCCAGATCAACAATGCGTTCGATGTTCGAATTCGGGTCAACCGACGTGCGGCGCAGTTTTTCTACCAGCACCATATTTCCATCCTTGCCGCAAAGCCCAACCGCACGAGCCCCTTCAGCATTGATAGACGCAACGATGGATTTATTGATGGAACCGGCAAGAACCATCTCGACAATCTCGATTGTATCTTGATCCGTAACACGTAGCCCGTCTTTAAACTCAGACTTGATGTTCATGCGTTCAAGCATTGAGCCAATTTGCGGCCCACCACCATGCACAACGACCGGGTGGACGCCCGCTTGTTTTAAAAGAGCGATATCACGGCAAAAGGCTTTTCCCAGGTTCTCATCACCCATGGCATTGCCGCCATATTTCACAACCACAGTGCGTCCCGTGTAACGTTGCATATACGGAAGCGCGTGAGCTAGAATTTCAGCCTCGTGAAGGCCATCTGTTTCTGATTTTTTGGTCATGGATTTATCGCCTGTTATTCAAGACGTTACATAGCCTCAAACTTGAAATTCGGCAAGGTGGCTTAAAACACACTTGCAATTACGGCGCGAAGTTCGGCAATTCCTTCACCTTTTTCAGATGATGTGGTCAGCACTTCAGGATAGGCTGCCGGGTGTTTTGAAAGTTTGGCAAGTGTCTCGGTTTGCAAATTTTCAAGGGCGTGAACTTTGATCTTGTCTGAT
This sequence comes from Hyphomicrobiales bacterium, assembly GCA_011087745.1. GTDB lineage: Bacteria > Pseudomonadota > Alphaproteobacteria > Rhizobiales > Rhizobiaceae > JAALLB01. The sequence goes on from JAALLB010000035.1 coordinate 2,794, forward strand.
TTGGTCAAAACAATTTGATAAGAGCAAGCTGCCTTGTCCATCATTTTGAAAACTTCTTCATCGTTCTTTTTGATACCATGACGAGAATCAATCAACACAAAAACCCGCCGAAGTGTGGTGCGTCCTCGAAGGTATGAAAAAACTAGTCTCGTCCAGGCTTCAACCTGATTTTTAGGCGCTTTTGCATAGCCATAGCCAGGCATGTCAACGATGGCATAATCTGGAACTTCACCGCTGTCTTTTGGAATAAAATAATTCAGATCCTGCGTTCGGCCCGGCGTATTGGATGTCCGCGCCAGCCCTTTTTGGTTTACAAGGGCATTGATCAAAGATGACTTGCCCACATTGGATCGACCGGCAAAGGAAATTTCCAAAGGCCCTTCCGGAGGCATGAATTTCATAGATGGCACACCAAGCAAAAATTCCCATCCTTTAGCAAACAAAAGCCGCCCTTTTTCAAGAGCGGCCTCGCTGAACTTATTGGGCTCATCATCCAACATTTTTTAGGTCTCTTTCGGCTTGTGCTTGAATATCCCCTTGAGATTTTCAAAGAGCGCAACTTCGGCGCCGTGACGTTTCATGATGATGCCCTGCTGAATGAGGCTTAAGGTATTGTTCCATGCCCAGTAAATAACAAGACCAGCCGGGAATGTTGCAAGCATGAAGGTAAATACAAGTGGCATCCACTTGAAGATCATCGCTTGTGTTGGATCTGGCGGCGCAGGGTTCATCTGGAACTGCAAGAACATGGTAATACCCATAATCACTGGCCAAATACCAACAAGGAATATACCGCCCACTTCAAATGGAATGAGACCAAACAGGTTGAAAATCGAAGTTGGGTCTGGCGCAGCCAAATCCTGAATCCAGCCAAAGAACGGTGCGTGACGCATTTCAATGGTTACAAACAGCACCTTATAGAGTGCGAAGAATACAGGAATTTGCACCAGCATTGGCAAACAACCCGCTGCGGGATTGATTTTCTCCCGCTTGTATATCGCCATCATCTCTTGCTGCTGCTTCATCTTGTCATCGCCGTACTTCTCGCGCATTTCAGTCATTTCTGGCTGAACCTTTTTCATCTTCGCCATGGAGGCATAAGACATGTTTGCAAGCGGTAGGAAGATTGCTTTGATGATAACGGTTGCACCAAGGATAGCGACACCGAAATTGCCTACAAGACCGTGTAGCCAATGGATCAACCAGAACAAGGGTTTGGTGATGAAGTAGAACCAGCCCCAGTCGATCATCAAATCAAAATTATCAATATTAAGATCTTCTTGGTAGCCATCAATTATCTCGGTTACCTTTGCACCTGCAAAAAGTTTGTTCTGAACTTCTGCACTGCCACCGGCCGGAATGCTGGTCACTTCGCCGACGTAGTCAGTCTGGAATAGTTCAGCGCCTTTATCGTCATAGAAAAATCTGGGTTTGAAGGAAGAACCAGGAATAAGTGCCGCCGCCCAATATTTATCAGTAATGCCTAACCAACCTGTTGGTGTACGAGCAACAGATAATTCTTTGTCATCATGAAGGTCACCATAATCAACTTCATTCAGGCCTTCTTCGCCAAAATATCCAATCAGACCTTCATGTAGTACGAAGATCCCTTGCGTTGATGGTTCGCCAAAGCGTGCTATACGGCCATAACCTGTTAGGTCCACCGGATTGCTTGAGGTATTAGCAATGCGATCTGTGACCGTGAACATATATTTATCATCAAGTTCGATATCACGCTCAAATCGGATACCGTTTTCATTGGTCCAATCAAGCGTAACCTTGCTATTTGCAGTAAGCGCTGAAGCGCTAGTATTCCAAACTGTATTAACGCCAGGAACTTCACCAGCAGTTTCAGATCTCAAATATCCAAACTCGGCAAAATATGGATTTGCGCTATTGCTTGGTGAAAGTAGTGTAACAAGCGGAGAACCTTCTTTATTCTCAACTTTGTATTTCTTCAGGCGAAGATCATCTATGCGGGCACCGCGCAGGTTCAATGAACCAATAAGAAGGTCAGCATCAATTGCAAGACGCTTTTCTTCTTCTGTAGGAGCTGTTTCTGTGTTTGTTGCCGGTGCAGTCGATGTTGCAACATCACTTTGCGGAATGGCGGCATTGTCAGCAGGTTTTACTTCGCCGGATTCAATTGCTTCACGCTGCGAAATAATCTCGGCTTGCTTGCGTTCTTCCTCAACGATTGGCCCAATATAAAATACTTGCCATAAAACTAGCACAAGAACGGAAAGCCCGATTGCCAGAAACGTATTACTATTATTGCCGTTCATAAGTTTTAGTCCCGTTACGTATATTTGGTTTTATGGGAGATGTTATGTGCCGCATCGCCCGAATTTTTAGTTTTTTCTAGAGCCTTTTGCCCCGTTCCTATGAACATGGTCAATTGCTTGCTCCAAATCCTTTAAAATAGATGTAAAGTTTTGCGTCAATGCACCATGTTTTCCAATGATTACATAATCATGATTGAGGTGAGATTTAAGTGGAAAGGTTATATTGGCTGCTTCCCGTAATCTACGCTTTATTCGGTTGCGGATAATCGCGTTGCCAACCTTCTTGGTAACCGTATACCCAACCCGAGCCGTTTGTTCATTCTCACTGTCATCGATTATCTTGCTCTGAAAAACCAGTGATTTGGTTGAGTATCGTTTTCCAGAGCGCAAACGCAAAAAATCCGAGCGCTTCTTGAGTGTTGGAACTCTTTGAGAAGTTAACTCGGAGATTTGCCGGTGTTTAGACAAGTCCGGCTCCAAAATCATTGCAATGAATTAGTAGTGCAGATCTGCTTAAGCAGAAAGCTTCTTGCGGCCCTTGGCACGACGAGCAGCGATTACGTTGCGACCGCCTTTGGTTGTCATGCGTGAGCGAAAGCCATGTCTGCGAGCGCGAACAAGATTACTTGGTTGAAATGTACGTTTCATATTCAAATATCCGCGTTTTTAACACGAACCCTCAAAATTTATTGTTAGGGTGACAAATTCTACCGAAAATAGATGATATCGGCCAAAAACCTTGTAAAATCATCTGCTATTAGAAGAAAACTTGTACTGTGCTAAAACACACATACCCAGTTGTTGAACGGCTTATAGTGGGATAAACAAAACAAGTCAAGAAAACGCTCGGTGCCGATTAAGAATTTTTACTATTTATTTGACCTGATACCGACACACATAAATGTCATTAGAGTTGATAGAAATTCACGCTTATTTGGTCTAATCCTGCTTTACATGCCAGACTTTAGAATATTGCGACTTACCAAAGAATTATAAATGACAACTAACAATCAGAGAAAAACCGCTAGCCCAATAAAAAAATGGGGCGCGTTGGGCGTTATTATTGCCTTGCTGATAGTTGGTTATCTTGCTGGTTTGCATGAATATTTTTCACTTTCGAACTTGATCAAACACCGTGAAGCTATGGTGTATTTTGTTTCTGAGAATATTGTTTTGGCAATGCTTGGCTATCTGCTCTTGTATATCATTATCGTTGCGGTGTCCTTTCCAGGCGCTTCTGCCTTAACAATCACATCAGGGTTGATATTTGGCGGCATTTTGGGTGGAACACTGACGGTAATAGGCGCAACTCTTGGAGCAATCATTATTTTCCTGATTGCTCGCAGCTCATTGGGCGATGTTCTGGAAAAAAAAGCGGGGCCCTTTATACAAAAAATGATTGCCGGTTTTCAGAAAGATCAGTTTCAGTATCTGCTTACCTTGCGGCTAACGCCTATTTTTCCGTTTTGGGTCGTAAACATTGTTCCAGCACTGCTTAATATGAAGTTGGGATCCTATGCGCTGGCAACCATGCTTGGAATAATTCCAGGAACATTCGCATTTGCATATATTGGAGCTGGGCTAGACAGTGTTATTGCTGCCCAGGAAGCAGCAAACCCTGGATGCGCTGATGCAGGAACTTGTTCTATCGACATCGGCGCGTTGGTGACAACGGATCTTCTAATTGCCCTGGCAGGACTTGCAGCATTATCTGCTTTGCCATTTATTATTAAGAAAATACGAGGAAAGAAGCAGGTTGATGGTGGCGCTTAAAAACATGAATACTCAAGGAAAAAAGAATGGCTGAAGTTCTTAAACCAGATATCTGCGTTATTGGCGCAGGATCAGGCGGTCTCAGCGTAGCAGCCGCCGCAGCTTCATTTGGCGTCTCGGTCGTTTTGATCGAAAAAGGCAAAATGGGCGGTGACTGCTTAAACTACGGTTGTGTACCTTCCAAAGCCATTCTGGCTGCGGGCAAACACGCCCAAAGTATACGCGATGCTGCAAAATTTGGGGTTACAGTTTCCGGAGATCCAAAGGTCAACTTCAAGAAAGTTCATGACCATATTCAAGATGTCATTGCGCAGATTGAGCCCAATGACTCAGTTGAGCGGTTTACGGGTCTTGGTGTTGAAGTGATCGAAGCAGAGGCACGTTTTAAGGATGAGCGAACAGTTGTGGCAGGGGATAAAGAAATAAAGGCCCGCAGATTTGTTGTTGCAACCGGTTCTTCAGCCTTTGTACCACCGATCAAAGGCCTGGATAGTGTTTCCTACCTGACCAATGAAACCATTTTTGAAAACACCAAGAAAATGGGCCATCTGATCATTATTGGCGGTGGTCCAATTGGCATGGAGATGGCTCAAGCCTATAAAAGACTTGGTTGTGAAGTAACTGTACTTGAAGGTTTCAAGGCACTTGGCAAGGATGACCCCGAATTAACCAGTATCTTGCTGGAGAAATTGGTTGAGGAAGGGATTGTGTTGGTAGAAGACGCTATGGTTGCCAATGTTGCTCCACGCGGCAAACAGGGCATTCGGGTAACCTATACCAAAGATGATAAAGAGCACACAGTGGATGGAACGCATATTTTGGTGGCAACCGGCAGAGCTGCCAATGTTGATGGTCTTTCACTTGGGGCAGCTGGCATAGAATATACCCGTCGCGGCATTAGTGTTTCAAAAGATCTTCGCACGACCAATAAACGCGTTTATGCAATTGGCGATGTTACCGGCGGGCTGCAATTTACTCATATTGCAAATTATCACGCGGGTCTTGTTATTCGTGGGCTCCTATTCCGTAAAAAAGCTGTACCCAATAACGATATGATACCCTGGGTAACCTACACAGAACCAGAATTGGGACATGTTGGGCTGACAGAAGAGCAGGCACGAGAAAAGTTTGGCACCATAAAGGTATTGCGTTGGCCGTATCATGAGAATGATCGTGCACAAGCAGAACGAAAAACCACCGGACTTGTAAAAATGGTCACCAATAAAAAAGGTTTGATTGTTGGGGTTTCAATCGTTGGAGCAAGCGCAGGCGAGATGATGAACATGTGGGCACTTGCAATCACCAATAAAATGAAACTTGGCGATGTAGTTGGTTATGTTTCACCCTATCCAACTTTTTTTGAAATCGGCAAAAGAGCCGTCATTACAAGTTATGTGCCTCTTGCCAAAAAGCCCATTATTAGAAGCGTAATAAATTTCTTGCAGAAGTTCGGATAGGAAGCTGTTGATGGAATTGGAAGACGGTACACCAAAGCAGGACGTTGGCTCATCAAAGCGCCTGTGGAATGCAGTCCAAACTGGTCTTTCGGTAAAACTTCTTTTGTTGACTGCCGTATTTGTGCTAATTGCTGAAGTTCTTATTTTTGTACCATCGATCGCCAATTTTAGAAATGTCTGGCTCAAGGATTATCTCTTAACTGCTGAAGCTGCAAGCATTGTTTATCTTGATTCAAACGATGTAATTCTAAGCGAAGGAGCCGGGGAAGATCTGCTTGCAACTACAGAGTCTTTAGCAGTTGCAATTAGGCGTGATGGCATATCGAGAATGATGGCATCTTCCGGTCAGCCCGGTGAATTGGACCAGCATATTGATCTGGATAACTCAACAGCTTTCGGTTCGATAAGAAGTTCGCTTTCCATGTTTTTTGCTGATCCGGATTCCCGATACAGGGTCTTTGGCACCATGCGTTCCAGTCCCGCCATTATGGAGTTGGTTCAAGAAACCAGGCACATACAGGCAGCGATGTCAGAATACGCGCGTAACGTTGCTTTCCTGTCGCTGTTGATATCCATCTTCACCGCCGCACTGGTATATTTGGCGCTTTATCGGTTGATCGTATTACCCATTATTCGAATTTCCTCTAACATGGACGCTTTTTCAAAAACCCCCGAAAACGCCTCGCTGGTTTACAAGCCCAGCAATCGGCTGGATGAAATTGGTACGGCAGAAAAACGCCTGGCAGCATTTCAGGGTGATTTGCAGCAAACCTTAAGGCAAAAACAACGATTGGCAGATTTGGGTTTGGCAGTCTCAAAGATCAATCATGACTTGCGCAATATCTTGGCTTCGGCACAATTATTTTCAGACAGGCTTACGAGTTTGCCTGATCCAACCGTTCAACGGTTTGCTCCAAAGCTTATCAGGACTATTGATCGTGCGGTTGATTATACCAAATCAGTAATCGACTACGGCCGTGCTTTGGAAGCCCCTCCCAAGCGCCGCAAATTGATGCTCAATAGTGTTGCAAATGATGTGGCCGATCTATTGGGTTTGGAAAACAGCCTGGTCATAGAATGGTAAAATGAAATCCCGCTCGACTTTCAGGTAGATGCTGATCCAGAGCAGCTCTTCCGCATTTTAATGAACCTTTGCCGTAATGCCCAACAAGCAATGATGGATGCGGATATTCACGGACGTGCAAAGAAGCTGAAAATTACAGCTGAAAAAATTGACACTGATGTTCACATGCATGTTTCAGACACCGGACCTAGAATTCCTGAACACATCAGGGAAAAGATTTTCAATGCATTTGAAGGGTCAACAAAAGCAGGGGGTTCAGGGCTTGGAATGGCGATTGCTGTTGAGTTGTTGCGCGCCCATGGCGGCACAATTTCAATTGAGAAAACGGATGAAAATGGCACCACATTTCACATCGTCATTCCGGATGAAGATTAGCCTGTTATGAAATTGAAAATTAATTTTACCCTGTTTGGAAAAAGCATTGAAAAAGGCTTGCTTTTATTTCCTATTGGCATTACCACCACAACCTGCAAACATTGATTGTTTGCAACTTCAAAATGCGCACTCGTAGCTCAGCTGGATAGAGTACTTGACTACGAATCAAGGGGTCGGGAGTTCGAATCTTCCCGAGTGCGCCATTTTCTTCAACACAAAGTGTTTATTGGTTTCAGCTTTTGCAGTTTGCGAAAGTAATCGTTATTAACTGCCAATTACTCCCGCAAAATTTATTCGTGCTTTAGCTATAGTGGGTATCAGATTGTTTTCTTGGGACTGGGAAATGCGCAAGATTTTGTACTAGTTGATCGCGGTTGATTACATGTCGGTAGGCGTTATCGTGTTTCATTAAAAAGTTGTGGGCTTGCCTTTGTTTCCACCATGAAACTGTTGGGTGAAGATGGTGAAGAGTGAACCGCCGCTTGTTTGTCGGAGGGTAAAACTCTAGGAGAATTACCCTTATG
>JAALLB010000036.1 GCA_011087745.1 Hyphomicrobiales bacterium
AGCCTGAAACGTCAACCCCAAATAATCAGATTTTCAAGGACTCGGAGTATAAAGCCTTTTTCCAAGTGTGTGAAGACTAGAAAAGTTTAAATCCTTTTTTCGGCGGCTCTTTGTCTGGATGGGGCCCCGGATCATCCGGTCTGCGCTCAAGAGGGAATTGCACTGTATTATCGTTTTCTGCAGTATCGCTCTTTTTTAGGGTTTTGCGTGCGAGCTTGTTAGGCATCGGCTTTTCGTCAGGTGTTTTTTCTTTAGCAGGTTCTTTAGTTGCTTCCTGGTTGTCGTTTTGAGGCTCAACCAGTTTTGCTGCCTTGTCGGCAACTTCTTCCTGCTTGCTATCAACTTCCTCGGGTTCATCATCAAGGGTTACAGTTGTGACAGTTGCAGCAGCAGCTTTTACAGGTTTATCTTCGACTTCTTGAGTGTCATCCGACGGTTCATCATCAGAAACGACAATTGCATCCTCAATTTGTGGTTCATCCGCAGGTTCATCATCAAGAGTGACTTTTTCTACCTCAACCTCAGTGATATTTTCTGCCTTGAGTTCTTCAAGGGTCATTACCGGCGCTGAATCATCGCCCAATTGCTGGACTGGAACCTTCCATTCAAATGCATCGGTTTCACCATCAATTGGGGAAACGGGTAGCCATTCGTCGGAAACATGATTTCCTGCAACCCAGGCCGGATCAGCAGGTGCGCGAACCGCCCGTGCAAGCCAGTCGCGCATGCGACCTTTATCACCGTGCTGTCCTTCTTCGATGTCTGCCATCAGCAGATACGCACGTTCGGTTGGATGTGATGTTAGAACGGACTCCAGTGCCTCGCGTGCTTGAACCCATTCATTTGCATCAATTGCGGCAATCGCGAGTGCAAGGTTTCCTTCCGGATCTTTTGGCTTAAGTTTTGAAAGGTTTTTTGCTCTTTCAAGCCTTTCCTGAACAGATTCGCCAGAACTTACTGCTGAATGAGCTTCCGCCAATTCGGGATGCGGTGCTTCTTTCCAACTAGCTTCAAGAATTTTGGTTGCAGTTTTTGGATCACCCAGACGGGTTGATACTCTTGCAAATGTAGTTGCAGCAGGCACAAGATCTCTTGCCAGTTTATGGGCTTCTTTTGAAAGCTTCAAAGCATAATCAGGATTTTCGTTTTCCTTATCCATTGCCTTACCGGTTAATAAAACAGCGCGTTGGCGTTTTGCTGCAACTTTATCAATCAGGCCGGCCGAACGGTTGGAATCCAATGTACGAATAGCTGCATCCCAATCGCCATCGCTTGCGGCGTAACGCAATTTTGCATTGCTTGCCCAAGGCAGAGATGGGGCTGTTTTAGCAGCTTCTTCTGCATAATGACGCGCTGCTTCCGGTTCGCCCTGGCGTTCTGCTTCCAAGAACAAACCGCGAAGTGCAACCATTTTGGTGGTATCGTTTTCAAGCATGGTTTTGAAGTTTTCGCGAGCTTCATCACGTTTACCTTCAAGGATTGCTGTTTGCGTACCCAATAAGGCTACAAGCGGGTCTTGTCCAAGCAGTTTTTTACTTTCCTTGGTCAGTTTTCTTGCCGTACTTGCATCACCTGAACTTGCGGCGATCAAGCCTTGAGATAGTGCTTTGTATCCTTTTTCGCGTTTGCGATTGTCAAAGAATTTTGAAAGCATTGTGGGCGCCCCGATTACGCCACGCAAAATGCCCCAACCCAGCATTATCAGGAATATCAAACCTACCAGCAATGAAAAAGCCAATGTTAAAGGAACGCCGACTTCTTCGCCTGGGCGGCCCATTTTTTGTGCCAGCCATTCCCACTGAAGAAAAATCGTACCAGGATTATCGGCAACCCAGGCAAACAAGATTGCCAAGCCAAGAACGACCAAAAGAAATACTAAAAAACGAAACATTCGGGCAGATCCTTATACTGGTTAACCAGCTTCAGCAGTTAATTTTTGATTCAATGACTTATGCAGTGCAAAAGCTTCTATGCGGGTATCAAGTTGTGCAATCCATGACGCACCATTTTCGCGAACATCAGAGGGGAGTTTCTCCCATTCAGCTTTTGCAGCAGAAAGATCGTCGGCTTCTACCTTTGCTTTCACGCGAGATAAAATTGCAAGCGGTGTATCACCTTCTTGTGGGCCGCTGGTTCGAAACGAAACCAGATTTTGTGCGTTTGCCCAGAAACGATCTGAAATACTGCCACCTTTTGCAGGAGCATTAGGATTTTGCACTGAATTGATAACACCATCAAGGCTGTTCACCAGTTGCTTGCGGGTTGCAATGCCGGAAGCGTTTAATGCTTCAAGGCGAGCTGTTTCAGGTGTTTCACCAATCAGAGCTTTGACAGAAGAAATCGGCAGACTCAGTGCATCATCGTTTTCGAGTGCGGTGGCAAGTGCGTTAACAGCAACGGACCGCGCAACTTTTTCACTGGCTTTTACCGAAGCAACGGTACTTTCCAGATCAGCGGATTGTTCTGTTAGACTTGTAAGGCCGGTTTTATTAACCTCTACAGTTTGCTGCAGACCTGAAAGCGTGCCGGTTATTTCCTGAACCTGTGATTTCATGGAATCAACGGTTTTGGTTACTTCCAGAAGGGCAGGATTCTGTTTGATTGAAGTTGCAACAGTTCCCAGACCTGACTCCATCAGATCAAGACGTTTGGTTATCGAAGCAACGGCTGTTGAAAGGGCAATGGAAGATGTATCCTGACCTTCAGCAGCAGCTGTCGTGATTTTGTTTAGCGTTGAATTCAGACCGGCAAAATCCTGCTCCAGCTGAATGAGTTTTTCGGTTGCAGCTTCTGCAATTTTGCCTGAAGCACCTTCAGTGATTTCTGTTACGCTTGTTTCCAGCGCGGACAACTTGTCATTGATTGGCGAAAGATCAACTTGGGCAATTTGCTTTAGATCAGCAATTTGAGCTTTTAGGGAGTTAAGTTCGCTTGATTCTCCTGATGATGCACCACCATAGAAATTGCCGATTATTGGTAGTTCACGCGCACCGTCCCAGATACCAATTGCTCCAAAGCCAATCAGGGCTGCAGCACCGCCCATAAGAGCTGAAGTCAAATTACTCATAAATGAACCTTTATTTGAGGTTTTGACATTTGCAGCTTGAGGCTTTTCAGTTGGTTTTTGTGGGGTAGGTTTATTCGCTTCTGGTTTTGTTTCAGTTTTAGCGTCCGCTTTGGCGGTTGGCTTTTCAGCAGGTTTTGTGTCAGATGTTTTCTCTGATGCATTCGGTCGCCCAAAAGATTGCGCTTTCGTATCAGCGCTAGCTTTGGCAGTCGTTGGTTTTGCTGCGGCTTTTACTTCTTTTGCATCTAGATCGATCGTTGCAGGCTTTTTTGCCTGTGCTGAACTGCGTCTGTTGCCACGTGGCTTCGCTTTTGAGGCCATTTTTTCTTCCTGTCTGAGATGCTCTTAAAAACATTATATGTATTCAAGGACTGTTATGCGAGTCTGGTTAAGTTTACGCAAGGTAAATTATTAAAATTTTATTCTTTGACGATTGAGAATTGTTCTAACCCAAAAGGGAAATCATTTGCGTTTCATCAGGCCTTTTGGCAATAAAAATCTCTTTCCATTCAATATGTTCTAGTGGTTTTACAGCCTGCGCTGATATACCAACCAATATGCAGCCTTTCAATAAGCTTGATTGGTTTATGGTTTCTAAAATTTGTGCCAAATGTTGGGCGGAGAGTGCAGAATATACAAAAATACATCCATTTAAGACAGTTTCAATGGTGTTCTTGAAAGTTTGATTGGCGGGAGTGATGGGGTTTGCCCGGTAGATATCTACAGTATCGACGATGATGCCGTCTGATTTCAAAGAGCTTGCCATATCAAAGCTACGATCTGGTGTTGAAAAATAAAGAAGCTTGGTTCCTTGCAAGTTCATGCCGGCAATTAATTTGCTGAGTGCTGCTCCTCCTCCGCTCGCACAATAAGTATTGGAGAAACCCAGTGTTTTGGCAGCGTTTGCTGTTTTTTCTCCAACGCAAAATGCAGGGGCTTCCTTGTTCGAAGGTTGCCAATTTCTGTTTTTAAGAATTTCAACAGAGTTTTTGCTGGTAAAAAGAAAACCATCATAACTGGTTTCAGGAATTGAATTACCGGTGTCCACTATTTCAAATAGAGGCAATACAATTGCCTGGTGGCCGCTTTCTTCGAGTTTTTTTGCGGTTTGGTTGGCTGCCGGATTTGCTCTGGTAATTAGTACTTTCATTGGACATTACGCCCAATCTGCAAAGAATTTTGTTCCTGCACGTGATTTTAGAATTTTACCGAGTTCCAATCCAAGTTCTCGGCTATCGCCAATCGTGCCTTGTACGCGGTGTTCGTGAGATTCGCTGCCATCTGGCTTCAGGATGATGCCGTGTAGCGATAATTTATCGCCATCAAGCGTTGCGTGTGCTCCAATCGGGGTACGACAAGATCCGTCCAATTCTTCCAGGAATGCTCGCTCAGCAATCAGTGCAGTTTCTGTTTCGCTGTGGTTTAGTGGTTTTAGTAACTCCAGCATGTGGTTATTTTCAAGATGAGCTTCGACAGTAATTGCACCTTGTCCAGGTGCGGGAGGGAATTCATCTACCGGGAGCTGCGAAGTGATCGCATCGCTCATTCCAAGCCTAATTAATCCAGCACATGCGAGAAGGGTCGCATCAGCAACGCCTTGTTTTAGTTTTTCGATGCGGGTTCCAACATTGCCCCGGTACATTACCATTTCAAGGTCAGGTCGTTTGCGCCACATTAATGCACGGCGGCGCAGGGAAGCAGAACCCATCACAGCGCCCTTTGATAAATCTTCGAACCTATCAACTTTATTGGAGATAAAGGCATCGGCAACATTTTCGCGTTGTGGGTAGCAAACCAGAGCCAATCCTTCTGGCAAAGTGGTTGGCATGTCCTTGGCTGAGTGCACTGCCATATCTATTGAACCATCTGCGAGTTTTTGTTCTATCTCGAGTGTAAACAGGCCCTTGCCACCGATTTCAGACAAGGCGATGTTTTCCTTTTGGCTTCTATCTCCTGCGGTAGAAATCACTTCGATTTCTATTTCCAATCCCTGGTGGACATCTTGCAGCAGCGATTTCATATATTCAGCTTGAACAAGCGCCAGCTTGCTGCCACGGGTGCCAATACGGATTATCTTTTCTGCCATTTTCTTTTTGTGCTCTGTCTGGTACTTCAAACTTCATAAACTGTTACAGGCATCGGACTTTTCTGACAATGTATATTCTGGGAATTGAAACAAGTTGCGATGAAACCGCTGCCAGTGTTGTAACTCGCGATAGCGATGGTTTGCCGCAGTTATTGTCGAATGTTGTATTAAGTCAGATTGACGAACATTCAGAGTTTGGCGGTGTTGTTCCTGAAATTGCAGCCCGTGCGCATTTATCTGCCCTGGATCAAATTATAAACCGGGCGCTGGATGAAGCCCATCTGGGCTTGTCAAGAATTGATGGCATTGGAGTAACATCAGGTCCGGGCCTTGTTGGCGGGCTGATGGTGGGTCTTATGACTGCCAAGGCTCTTTCAGCAAGCCGTAATATTCCCTACCTTGATGTTAATCATCTCGAAGGTCATGCTCTTACAGCGCGATTAACGGATAATGTTGCCTATCCTTATTTATTGTTGCTTGTTTCTGGTGGGCACAGCCAGATTGTTCGTGTGGATGGCTTGGGCACATATACAAGGCTAGCAACAACCATAGATGATGCAGTGGGTGAAGCGTTTGATAAAACTGCCAAGCTTTTAGGTTTGGGGTTTCCGGGTGGGCCTAATGTTGAAAAAGCGGCCAAAAAGGGTGATGCAGACCGTTTCAGGTTTCCGATGCCGCTTCGAGGGCAGCAAACGCTCAACATGTCATTTTCCGGTTTAAAAACTGCTATCCGCACGCAGGCTCAAAAACTGGTTCCCTTGAGTGGACAGGATGTAGCTGACCTTTGTGCGTCGATGCAGAAAACAGTTGCGGAGATACTGGCGAACCGATGTCAGCGCGCAATGGAACAGTGTGAAGGTATCGATATACTGGTGGTTGCGGGCGGGGTTGCATCCAATTCTGAAATAAGACAGCGGCTTGATGAGTTGTGTGTACAGCATGATTATAGTCTTATTGCACCGCCCTTGGAGCTATGCACAGACAATGCTGCGATGATTGCATGGGCAGCGCTTGAACGTTTTGAACAAGGCGAGAAATCCGAGATGAATTTGGCACCGCGGTCGCGTTGGCCGCTTGATGGTTCAACTGAGAGCGTTATTGGCTCGGGACGCAAAGGAGCAAAAGTATGACGAAGGTTTGTATTATTGGTTCGGGCGCATGGGGTTCAGCTCTTGCCTGTGTTTCAGCGCGTGCCGGTCATGAAACTATTATTTGGGGCCGTTCAAAAGATGCAGTTTCCGAAATCAGTACATCTCATACCAATCATAAATATCTTGATGATCTGGTGCTTGAAAATTCCATACTTGCAACCGGTGATATTAGGGATGCGGTTGAAGGCAGTGATATAGTATTGCTCTCGATTCCAACGCAAATGCTCTCGTCACAGTTAGAAAGAATTGCAAGGTACGCTGGCGAGGCAATTTTGGTGGCGTGCTGTAAGGGCATAGATAGACAAACTGGGAAATTACCTGCTGAGCTTGTTTCAGATGCATATCCAGATAATCCTGTCGGTGCGTTATCGGGTCCAAGCTTTGCAACTGACGTTGTTGCAGGTTTGCCAACAGCGGTAACAGTGGCAAGTAAAAGTGAAGGTGTTGCAGATATTTTGGCAGGCCAACTCTCTACGGGCACTTTTCGTTGTTATGCAGCAACTGACATGAAGGGCGTGGAGCTTGGCGGGGCACTGAAAAATGTGCTGGCGTTGGCTGTTGGTGCTGCCAGAGGCATGGGATTGGGTGCAAGTGCAGAAGCGGCTTTAATGGCTCGGGGGTTTTCGGAACTTCGTCGCCTGGCAACAGAACTTGGTGCGAAACCAGAAACACTTTCGGGTCTTTCGGGGTTTGGCGATTTGGTACTTACGTGTTCCAGTCCCCAATCACGCAATTTTTCCTATGGGGTGGCCATGGGGCGCGGTGATAGCCTTGAGGGATTAAAACTTGCCGAGGGTGCTCATACTGCAGGTGTTGCCTTAAAAATTGCGGATGAAAAGAATATTGATGTTCCAATCATCGGCGCAATCGTTAATGTATTGGAAAAGAAGGCGACTGCAAAAGAGGCTGTTCATGCGCTTTTATCAAGACCTTTGAAGCGCGAAAGCTAAATTTATGGAGATTATGGATGCAATACTGGCTGTTTAAATCTGAACCTTTCAAGTGGTCATGGGAACAACAAAAGGCCAAGGGTGATGCGGGCGAAGAATGGGATGGAATTCGTAACTACCAGGCGCGCAATTTTATGCGCACCATGGAGTTGGGCGATCTAGCATTTTTCTATCACTCCAATGAAGGTCTTGAAGTGGTCGGTATTGCAGAAGTGAGCGCATTAAGTGCGCCAGATACCACAACGGATGATGAGCGCTGGGACTGCGTTCACATCAAGGCTGTACTTGATATGCCAAAGTTTGTGACACTGAAAGATGTTAAGGCAAACCCCAAACTTGCTGATATGTCTTTGGTAACCTCCATGCGACTATCCGTTCAACCGGTTAAACCAGATGAATGGATAGAAGTTTGCCGCATGGGTGGCCTTGATGGTAAAACCTTGAAGGATTTATGAGGGATCGATTCTGGCTTGGTAACAATTGTTGTTGGCCGAGCGGATATGAACAAACTCTACCTCTTTAATTGATAATATTGATTTGGCGAATGAATGTATTTCGTCGGTGGGGACAATTTCTCCAGTGCCGTAAACAATTTTTTCGTTTTTATCGTAGCCACGGACAATCAGTGTTTCCTTATTGGACAAAGCAGTAGGAATTGATCCTTTGTCTTCATAGGCTTCACATTCTTTTTTGTGCAAGAATATTGGCCCCATTTCCGCGTAAGGTTGAACCGTGTTGAACGGACGATGTGCTAAAACGTAAAATTCATCACCTTTCTCAATCATTTGCAAACAATGACGACATGGGTTTGCCTTTCCATCGGATACTTTTATCTCCAATGGTTGGCCATTTGCATCGCTCAGAGTTTTTCGAATTTCCCTAACTTCATTTGTGGGTAAGCCGCTTAGCTTTACTTCAAACATGACAATCTCCTTTTTTATTTGGTGTGTGTGAAGTTAAGTTGAAGTAATCTGTTCAGCCACCCGATTCTTGCACGGATATTTTCACTGCCTGCTTGCAAGTTTTAGATGAATTTCAGAAGATGTTCCAATGAACCTCCATATTACCAATTCACAAGCCCGGAATCTTATTCTTCACCTGCAAGGTTTAACCCATGCACCTCATAAAGCGCATGGGGATGGGGAGTTGGAGGCTTTGGTGGAACAGCTAGGATTTGTTCAACAAGATTCCATTCGGTGGGTTGAGCGGGCGCATCATATGACGCTGTTTGCCCGAAATCAGACATACCGTCCTAAACATCTTGAAAAGCTCCATGAAAGTGGTGTGCTTTTTGAAAACTGGACGCATGATGCTTCGCTTATCCCCTCAAAATACTGGCCTTACTGGAAACATAAGTTTGTGCGGTATGAAGCGCGGCTTCGAAAGAAATTTACGCAGTGGCAGGGTAAAGGTTTTGAAAAACACGTTGAAGCCTTGCGTCATAGAATTGAGAATGACGGAGTACTTCGTGCACGTGATCTGGAAAAGCCAAAGGGTCAAAAGCTCAAGATGTGGGAATGGCATGATGGTAAAGCTGCGATGGAATTTATGTGGCGGACAGGGCAATTATCGGTGCCAAGACGAGAAGGGTTTCAGAAGGTATATGATCTTAGTGAAAGAGTAATTCCCAAGGAACATTTTGAAAGAGAAGTTTCTCACGAAGAATTTGTGGAATGGGCTTGCCGTTCAGCGCTTGAGCGCCTTGGGTTTGGAACTGCATCTGATATCGCTAAATACTGGGATTTGCTTTCAATTGCGGAAGTGCGTGAATGGCTTGCAGACCATGGCGAACAGGAAACTCGAACCATTACAGTTCAACTCAATGATAAATCTGCACCTAGAGAGTTTGTCGCTCGTCTGGATATTGAAGATGTTTTGGATGGTTTACCTAAAATACCATCTCGTGTAAGAGCACTGTCACCCTTCGATCCGGTTATTAGAGATCGAAAACGGCTTTCCTGGTTGTTTGGGTTTGACTACACAATTGAAATTTATGTTCCGCCAGAGAAGCGGCAATATGGGTATTATGTTTTTCCATTGCTGGAGAAAGACAAAGTTATCGGGCGGATTGATTGTCAGGCGAGGCGGTCTGATGATTGTTTGCATGTAACTCAAATTTGGCTTGAACCAAAAGTCAGATGGTCCGTTGCAAAAAAAGACAAACTGCAAGCAGAGTTAGCCCGTCAGGCAAGGCATTGTGAGGTCAGGAGCCTTGTTTGGGATCTAAATTGTAATCATCGACCGAATTGATGAGCCATCTCGTCACTTGGTGCGATTGACTTGTGCAAGTGCACCATCATGCCAGCTGCAAATACCGGGGTCAGGATGTTGAGGATGGGAATTGCCATCAGACCAGCAACAACCATACCGCTGAGAAAAACCGTTCCCCAGTGTTTTCGGCGAAGGGCGTGCGCCTCTTTTTCAGGCCTATAACGCATGGCAGCGAACTGGAAATATTCACGTCCCAGCAAGTAACCGTTGGCAACAAAGAAAACAATCACACCAAGTCCGGCAAACAAGAAGAGCAGTAGGGCTACAAAGTTTACGGCAATGACTAGAAGAGCAAATTTGATTGCAAGTGTTATGGAATTGCCAAATGGCATTGGCGTGCCTTTGCGTTGATCGGGGTAATGCGTTTCTTCGATGTGGTCAGCAACTTCATCCAGGAACAGGCCCGCAAAAATCGCTGAAATAGGTGCAAGTAAAAACCCGGCTCCGAAAATTACGCCAACACCCAAAATCCAGGCGATAATGCTGGTTACCCAGGTCCACCCTTCCAGAAATGGAAACAGATAGTTGGTCGCAAGCATTTGCAAGCCGAGCCACATGCCAAAAAACAACAAAATTGTCAGCCCAAGGGATTTCCACACTACTGAGCGAAAACGGGGTCTTAAGATTTCTTTTGCTGAGCGGGATGCGGCTTCATATATCATGACTATTCAAATGGGGATTGAAGATATTACTTACAAGAAATTATTATCTTATACCCATCCTACTCCAAAACCCGAATGTTTTGGTGTGATATGATACGAA
>JAALLB010000037.1 GCA_011087745.1 Hyphomicrobiales bacterium
GCATAGTAACAGGAATATTCATAGCCCACCCTTATCAGAGATAAATCCTGAAATCGACTTGGCATTACCTCTAAAACCTCAGACAAACGACCTTACCCTACGCGGCGCAGAAAATCCATTTGCCACAAACGTTCCCGCGCATGAATATACCCGAGCGTTTGCATGGCATCCAGCATGGATCCGGCCTGAATATGAGGAACTGCGTGCTCATCGAAAACCACCTCTACGGAAGCCTCCAGTCCGGCAAGTTTCATAGATCCACTATCATTGGGCAAGGAACGCAATAAAACACCATAAGCAACTGCACCCAGAAAGATTGCCCCCATAAATAGCAAAACACTTATGCCAAACAACCATTTAAAAACTTTACGCATTGCTTTATTAAATCTCTCACTTACTTTAAAAATTGGATTGTATTATTTTAGACAGGAAGGAATCTTAAATGGCAAGAGTTGCTTTTATCGGACTGGGCGTAATGGGATACCCAATGGCCGGTCATATCGCCAAAGCTGGGCACGAAGTTTCTGTCTACAACCGTACAACTGCTAAAGCAGAGCAATGGGTAAAAGAATTTGGCGGCAGCTTTGGTAAGACGCCAGCAGAGGCAGCAAAAGATTGCGAGTATGTATTTTGTTGTGTGGGCAATGATGATGATCTGCGAAGCGTAACGCTGGGAAAAGATGGCGCATTTGAAACCGTTGCCGAAGGTGCGGTGTTCATCGACAACACAACAGCGTCAGCAGCAATCGCGCGCGAGTTAAATGATGCAGCCGCAGCAAAAAAATTTGATTTCCTTGATGCACCAGTTTCTGGTGGGCAAGCAGGCGCAGAAAATGGCGTGCTGACAGTTATGATTGGTGGAGATGAAGCGGTTTACGAAAAGGCTAAACTGGTAATCGACTGCTACGCTCGAATGGTCGGCCATATGGGTCCAGCCGGCAGTGGCCAGCTAACAAAGATGGTCAACCAGATTTGCATCGCGGGCCTCGTACAAGGCTTATCTGAGGGCATTCATTTCGGCCAAAACGCAGGTTTGAATATCGAGGCAGTGATGGGCGTGATATCCAAGGGTGCCGCACAAAGCTGGCAGATGGAAAACCGTTGGCAGACAATGGATGCTGGTGAATATGAGCACGGGTTTGCTGTTGACTGGATGCGAAAAGACCTTTCAATTTGCCTTAATGAGGCGAGACAAAATGGAGCCAACCTGCCCGTAACAGCGCTGGTAGATCAGTTTTATTCAGAAGTTCAAAAAATGGGTGGCAACCGTTGGGATACTTCAAGTCTATTGGCCCGATTGAAAAATGCTGGATAACTAAACAGAAAATTCCAACTCAATAACCTGAGTTGGAATTTCTTCAATGCTATCCTTTATCAACGCGCACATAATCAAGTGGCAGATGGGTCGTATCTTTTATACGCTCCATGGCAAACGCTGAAGATACATTTTCAATATCGATGTTAGATACAAGACGTTTATAGAAAAGGTCGTAGGCATTGATGTCAGGAACAGCGACCTTCAATAGATAGTCGATGTCACCACTCATACGATAAAATCCGACCACTTCGGGGAATTTTACAATCACCTCAGCAAAACGCTTGAGCCACTCTTCATTGTGTTTATCTGTCTTGATAGAAACAAAAACCGTTACGCCAGCATTTACTTTCTCAGGATCCAGAATGGCAACGCGTTTTTTAATGACCTTATCTTCTTCAAGTTTTTGGATACGGCGCCAACAAGGCGTGGTTGAAAGACCAACTTTACGGGCGATATCAGCCACCGGTAGCGTTGAGTCTTCCTGTAAGATTGCCAAAATAGCCTTGTCGGTCTTGTCCATGAATGCCTCCATATGTAGAAGAATACAATTCCACATATTAAAACATATTGGAACTGAATTCTTACAAACGGAAAAGAATTATCGAAAATTGCAGAATTTTAGACCAAACGTGAAACCTCTTTGCGCAACTCTGGCAACAAATCTGTCGAAAACCACTCATTCTTCTTAATCCAGCCACTGTTACGCCATGATGGGTGCGGTAAGGGCAATAATTTAGGCATTTTAGACTCGTGATAAACGCTACGCCAATTCTTCACGGTTTCAGTAAGTGTCTTGGCCGCATTCTCCTTCATATGAAACTTCTGTGCATACATGCCAATAAGCAGGATTAACTCAACTTGTGGCATTGCATCCAATACTTGTTGTTGCCAAAGCGGTGAGCATTCCTTACGAGGCGGCAAATCCCCGCCCTTGCTGTCAAGACCAGAAAAACAAAAGCCCATTGGAGCGATGGCCAGTTTGTCCGGGTCGTAGAAAACCTTGTCATCTATACCCATCCAATCTCGTAGTCGATCGCCAGATGGGTCGGTAAATGGTTTTCCAGAAGCATGAACTCTGGTTCCAGGTGCTTGACCAATGATCATTAATTTTGCCTTTGAAGATAAAACCGCCACAGGACGAGGCTCATGTGGCAAAGGGTCACCAATCGGCTGCTCCACACAAATGCGACAATTTTCAATTTTTTGATGGAGCTCAGAAATTTTCATGTTTTACAACTCCATACTTGGTCTTGCCGTAACTTCTTTCATCCAGCGCTTGAAGTTCATTAGTCCATCATTGGGAATTTCAAGGCGCGCTGGTTTTAAAAACTGGACTGCCACAATCGTAGTGATATCTGCCACGCTAAACTTGTCACCAGCAATAAATTGATTGCTGGCAAGTTGTGTTTCGAGAACATCTAGATACTCAATTGCTAGCTTTTGATTTTTACGTCCCCAATCGGGTATCTGCTCACCTTCCAAAACAGCTCCCCCAGGATGCAAATGACGAAACGAATGGGCTACACGAAGAAAAAAACCAAACTCAACCCGTCTATTCCACATTTCAATGGTTGCGCGTTCAAGCGGCGTACTGCCAAACAAATCAGGTTCCTTATGATGTTCCTCAATGTAACGACAAATCGCAATTGTTTCTGAAATTACAGTTCCATCATCAAGTTCCAAAAATGGCACAGTCGCTACCGGGTTTTTAGCAAGCATTTCTGGCGAGCGATGCTCATGTGCGTTCAAATCCAATTGCTGGGTTTCAATCTGGATGCCTTTTTCTTTCAAAAAGATTTGAACTCTCCGAGGGTTTGGGGCTCTACCACCATCATAAATCTTCACTTTTATCTCCAATTTCAGAACTATGGTATATTTGTCAAAGGCTTACCAAAAAGAAAAATTTGAAAAGAAACTTATTGAATGCGCCTCTCTTGCACTCTCACGCCAACTGGATGGGCTTTCAAAATCACCTTTCCACACCCCTGCTTCACGCTGTTGAGCATTCGCTTCTGCACTTTCATAGTCACCATATGAAACCGCCCAACCATCAAGTATCATCTGTCGGTTCAACTCAAGATTATTTGCATAACAAATTGCAAGCAACCTTTGATACTTATCTTCTTCCCAACCTTTGCAATTTAGCTCACCTGATTTGGCAAACTTCAATAGATGAGCACGAGAACGCTTTCCACAGGGATACTTGGAGCCATTTTCAAAGAGCATTCTTGGCGATATTCAGGTGCATCAATACCAAGCAACCGAATTTCTTGACCATTCACAATCAAGCTATCTCCATCAATAATTTTATACTGCCCTTTCAGGTTCACTTCGTTTTGTTTGGCAAGCCAGACAGAACCTCCCGCCATCAAAACCAAAATGAGCAATGTTGAGAAAAAATCCCTTGTTTTACTTCGTGTTCGCAAAGAAAGAATCGCTCCAAAATGTGATGCACCACCTTAAATACTAACATCATATTAACCATTTTCAGATACGTTTAATTAGATTTTGGCTTAAATTTGAGCCAATTAGTATTGAGTTTGGCCGTTTTTATGAAACATTTTCCGACATCGGCAGATAAAAACATCGTTGATGTTTCAAAAAAAAGCACTGCATCCAGTAGTGCTGTAAGAGATTTCCGCTCGCGGTTAGCTTCCATCGGTGATGGAACAATGGCTTACGAGGAAGATCTTCTAAAGAGTTTTGCGCGCCACCAGGCCAATGCTGTATTAGTTATGCCAATTCTCATCGCAATAATCGCCATTGTTAGTTCGCATTGGCAAGGTTGGTATATGTCAGGCCAATGGGCCTTAATCACAATAATAGCCCATGGTTTGCTCAGCTATGGTTCAATAAAATACCTGAAAGCAAGTGATGAAAAGAAAAGCCTGAAAAAATGGCGCATCCTGTTTTTTGGGTCTCAATTGTTAATTGCCCTTGTCTGGGCTGTCTACACCTCCATTGATTGTGCAACCTGCACGGACAATCAATATTCAATCGTCCAATTCTCGGCAATTTTGGTTTTTCAAGCCGTCACCTGCATGCTGACTTACGCCTTTAGAAAAACAGCGCTAATAATGGTTGCGCCTGCAAGCATAATTTTGGCGACGCGATTTTTCTTAACGTATGAGCCTGCAATGATCCTCATGGGGGGCATATCACTTTCTGCCATTGTGTTCTTTTATGTAATTGCCAATCGCTTCAAAAAATCTGTAATAACCATGCTTGAGCATACAACGACCAAGGAAATCCTGATCGCAGAACTGGAAACGGAAAAATCGATTTCTGAAGCAGCACGCAGTCGGGCAGAAGAAGCAAACTTGGCCAAGTCCCGCTTTTTAGCAACAATGAGCCACGAGCTCCGTACTCCTCTAAACGCCATTCTTGGATTTTCAGAAATCATGCGCGACGAAGTCATGGGACCAATGGAAAACAAGAACTATAAAGATTATGTCAGCGACATACATAACTCAGGCGCACACTTGCTGAAATTGATCAACGAAATTCTGGACATCTCGCGTATTGAGGCTGGCAAGCATGAACTAAAAGAAGAAAAAGTGAAGCTCATCTCAGTAGTCGATGAAGCCTGTCATATGATTGGCATTAAGGCGAAGCAAAAAAACGTGACCCTCACAACAAAATTCGAAGAAGGTATGCCGACTATCTGGGTTGATGAACGAGCTATTCGGCAAATCACGCTAAATCTGGTTTCAAACGCACTTAAGTTCACCCCATCGGGAGGGGAAATCACCGTTAAAGTAGGTTGGACTTCCAAAGGTGGGCAATATATCTCGATTAAAGATACGGGCCCTGGCATACCCGAAGATGAGATCCCCGTTGTATTGTCATCCTTTGGTCAAGGCACCATTGCGATAAATAATGCTGAGCAAGGCACGGGCCTTGGCCTGACTATTGTTCAGGCGTTGCTACAAATGCACCAGGGGAAATTCGACCTCAAATCAAAATTGCGCGAAGGCACGGAAGCAGTTGCCTATTTACCAAAAGATCGCGTAACCAATAAACCTGCACTTAATTCAAAACAAACAGAAGCTGCTTAGCTGATTCTGAAAATCTAAGGTTTCCCCTGCAGTAATAGACAAGCAGACTTCAATACGCCCGCTGCAACCAAAAGCCCCTCTTCTGCAACATCAGTGATATTCGACTGCAAAACAACTTGAAGACCAATGTTGTTCACCAAATCCCCGACCGTTTTATTGTCGGGCATCTGGGCAAGTTTAACGTGATCGAGCGAAGTAGGTTCTAACCTGTGCAAAACCAGCGCAGCCGCAATGGCTGTATACCCGTCAATAATCACTGGAATATGTTGCGACCTTGCCGCCAGAATTGCTCCACAAATGGCAGAAGTTTCTCTCCCACCCAATCTACGTAAAACTTCAAGACTGTTACTGGAATGACCTTTTACGATATTCAGTGCGTTTGAAAGGCTTGTTGCAACGCTTTCATCTTGCCCGCTCCTAATACTCACTAGATCATTAAGTGAAACATCGCCCAAAGCTGACAAAATGGAAAGGCAGGAAAGTGATGGCTTCACTTCCAACGCAGCCACGCACAATAAGTCTGTACCACCAGCGATTGCTTCCATACCAAATGCAATCGTTCCTGCACAAGATTTCTCATCAAGAGCTGGCCCAACTGAAATATCATCAACCGGTATCTGTAGAGCCAAGTCGAATACCTTTAGCCCGACATCATGTTGATGGCACAAGCGATTGATGAAAGCTGACCCTTCAGAAATTTGCGTGACTTCTTGCAATAAATGTTCACTGCAAGCGCCACCATCGAGGGCATTCTCTACGGCATGCGTACCAGCAAAGAGTGTTGCCGATGGGCAATGAATTGTGGGAGACCTTCCACTGCATGCTGAATACCACTTACACAGTTCACCAAATGCGCTTGCATTGCCTTCCAGTTGCCCAGCAGTATGGTTTGCTGCTTCCGTGTCCAACTCTGGCAAATTTGCCACCAAGTTCCGAATGTCATCAAATGGCAAGCCACTTTCACGCTGCTGCATTACATTTTCTAGCTAATACGACATATCAATGCCGAATTTGTTATATCTTTACTCTTGCAATTGCATATTGTGGTTCGATACTGATTGTCCACTAAATTGAGTCGTCCCATAGGTAAAATGTCCACAATTCAATCTCCCTGCGTCCTAATATGCTCAATGGACATGAAAACTGGCTACTGCTTTGGCTGTGGTCGTACGCGTGATGAAATCTCGGGCTGGATGACATACACCAACAACGAACGCAGTAAAATCATGGATGGTCTTGAAGCGCGCCTGGAAACTGTTGAACAAAAACCTCGTCGCGAAACACGTCGTAAGCGCATGGCCAGGGAAAAAGCTGAAAGCAATTCTTAAATCAGACTTGCAAAAAAACCTTCCGGCAACAACAATCAAGAATAACCCAAAGCCAATTTCAAGTTTTCTCTTGCTCAAGGCATGAGCAAGCTTAACACCAATAGGTGCCACCAATAGTGTAATTGGTATAATGATCAACACCATCAGAACGTTGACAAAACCAAGAGAAAACGGTGGCAAATGCTCCGCACCCCACCCTGCCCAGATATATCCAATCATGCCCGGAATAGAAATAATCACACCAACGCCAGAAGAAGTAGCAACAGCCTGGTGAATTGGTCGCCCAAAAAGTGTCATGAATGTATTGTTAAATACTCCGCCACCAATTCCCATAAAGGTAGAAAAGAATCCGATCATAGCGCCGGAAATATGCTTCCCAATCCCGGTTGGAATATCACCAGCAAGTTTCCAGTCTTCTCTTCCGCACAACAGTTTTAGAGCGATCACAAAGCTACAAACAGCAAAAATGGTGCGTAGTACGCCGCTCGAAGCACCTGCTACCAATAAGGTTGCCAAAACCACACCTGCAGGAACAGCAATCATAAAAGACTTCAACAATTCCATATCGACAGCACCCTTGGCATTATGCCCCGTGAATGAGCGCAATGAAGTTGGAACAATAATTGCCAAAGAAGTTCCTACTGATAAGTGCATTCGAATGGCTTCATCTACCTCTAAAACACCCAGCATTTGATAAAAAATAGGAACCAGTACAGCGCCGCCGCCAATTCCAAAAAGACCAGCAAGAACACCCGCAACTCCGCCAGCAACCAAAAGCGCACCTATAAAGGGTAACAAATCAGATATTGGTGGGAGTACGTCCAAGGGGTTTATCCTAAAATCTTGATGATGTGCTTATGGGAGCCCAGACGCGTAAGGTCAAGCCAACAAAAAACCTGCCACAGTTTCCTATAGCAGGTTTAAAATACTTATTATACGGAACGTACTAAAGAACGACGACAGTAGCTCCGATTGGAACGCGTTCATAAAGGTCTGTAACGTGCTCGTTGATCATTCGGATACACCCATTAGAAGATGCTGTACCGATTGTCCACGGCGCTGTGGTCCCATGAATTCGGTAATATGTATCGCGATTACCTTTATATAAATACAGTGCACGAGCACCCAAAGAATTATTTGGCCCACCAGGTACCCCGCCAGCATATTTTGCGTACTTTGCCGGTTCGCGTTTGATCATATTTTGAGTTGGCGTCCAGCTAGGCCATTTAGCCTTACGCTTGATTTTAGCCGTGCCAGACCATGAAAGGGCAAGCTTTCCTACACCAACGCCATAACGACGAGCCTTGGAACGACCTTCAATGAGATACAGAAAACGACTTCTGGCATCTACAACAATTGTGCCACGCTTATAACGACTTTTATATCGAACAGTTTGCGGCAGATATTTTGGATTTACTTTAAATTTCTTCTTTTTTGCTGCAAGCGCTTCGCTCAACGGCAGCCCACAAAAAGCAGAAAGTGCTGTCACTCCCGACAGAAAACTACGTCTATTCAACATGTGTCACCTACTCCATACACTTAGAAACATTGTCCCAATTTCACTAAGCCCCAATAAAATGGAACCTACAGCGCGCGATGAATCATGGCAATATAAAGGCAGTCACGAACGCGTTATTACGTAGGGTAATAAAATTTATGGTTAATTTTTTGCCAAATTCAGCTTCAATTCACATTAAATCACCTATGTGCAATCTGACACATTCATTCATAGAAAGTGAATCTAAAGTCGAAACATGATCACAATTCACTCATTTACTAACTGGAGTGAAAACTAAAGAAAGGCATTCGTTATGAAGAGTTTTAAAGCATTTGGAAGAAAAGCTGGTCTAGCAATCTTGCTAACAGCTGTGATTGCCTCACCAGCCGCCTTCGCCGCCGATGCAAGCGAAGCAGAGGCAAAACTTGAAGCCCTCGCCTATGCACCCGAAGGCAGTTTCAATGAAGAACGCTTTTCACAATTTGAATTTGAAAACGATGAATATGCAGAACACGAACTCAACGACTCTTGGTTGGGTATGCCTGCTTATTCCAGTGATAACCAGCTGATTGGTTACATTGAGGACGCGTTTTTTGATGAAGATGGTTACGTAACCGAAATTATAGTTGGTTTAAATGACCACCAGGGTATCGTTGAAATAAAAGGCGAATTTGCAGAACTAACAGATGAGAAAGTTCAATTTGAGCTTTCCAACAAACAAATCGCAGCGCTAGCAAGTGAAAGCAAATTGGCATCACTGGCTAAATAATTCAGGCAGCTTCCAATTTGTTCTCAACTGCAGCAAAAGCTTGCACAAGAATTTCTGGCCCCGCATTTTCCTGAGCTGTCCGCGTGCTCAATATTTGGCGGTAAACCTTTGCGCCAGGCCTTCCCTGAAATAACCCAATCATATGACGTGTAATGTGATTTAGCTTCCCGCCCTTTACTAAATGTTCTTCAATATAACTACACATGGCCGCTAAAATCTCATCATAACCAGGCGCTTCGGCATCATCACCAAATAAGATTTGATCAGCTGACCGTAGAATAGAGGGATTGTGATATGCAGCCCGTCCCAACATCACACCATCACAATGCAGCAAATGATCTTTCGCTTGAATCAAACTCTCAATACCACCATTTATCCCAATGAAATGACTCGTATTTTCGACCTTCAGGGAATACACACGATCATAGTCCAGTGGCGGAATATCGCGGTTTTCTTTTGGGCTTAATCCTTCGAGCCAGGCCTTGCGAGCATGAACCCACAAGGCATCAGCACCACAATTCCAGACTTCACTCGACAAATTATCAAGTGCAATTTGGGTATCTTGTTCATCAACACCAATACGGCACTTAACAGTAATTGGCATATCAGCTACTTCTTTCATCGCAGCAACACATCGACCAACCAATTCGGGCTCACGCATCAAACATGCACCAAACGCTCCTGATTGTACGCGATCTGAAGGACAGCCAACATTAAGATTGATTTCATCATAGCCAAATTCACCGGCGATTTTCACAGCCTGGGCCAATTTATCCGGATCACTCCCACCTAGCTGCAACGCAACTGGATGCTCTTCCTTGTTAAATTCAAGCAAATAATCCCGATTTCCATGGATAATCGCATCACAAACAACCATTTCAGTATAAAGCAATGCCCGTTTCGTCATTAACCGATGGAAAAATCGGCAATGTCGATCTGTCCAATCCATCATCGGGGCAACTGCAAAAATTTTCTCTTTATTTTTCAGTAATTTATGATACATTTCAATAAGATCAAACGAAGAGCGGCATGGCTGAAATTAGATCAAATTGTACGGTTTTGTACCTCTTTTGATCTCTTAGTGTACAGAAATTGTACGATTTAGAAAAGGTGTACAGGTCATGGCGACCATAGTCAAAACGAAAGAAGGTAGCTGGCGCGTTCTGGTTCGCCGCAAGGGACAATATGCATCTCAAACATTTCGCCTGAAGGGTCTAGCCGAAGAGTGGGCAATCGAAACTGAGCACATGATAGGGTAATGCCAAGTTGAAATCAGGATTTATCTCTGATAAGGGTGGGCTATGAAT
>JAALLB010000038.1 GCA_011087745.1 Hyphomicrobiales bacterium
CGTATCATATCACACCAAAACATTCGGGTTTTGGAGTAGGATGGGTATAGCAATTTGGAAAATGCGGATATGAGCAAAGCAGATTTTAGCCGGGTGAATTTTTCGAATGCCAATTTAAAGGGCGTCAACTTGTCATTTTCAAATATTTCACGCGCCAATTTGTCTGGAACACTGATCGATGAAAATTTCTCATTGGAAGGTTCTTATTTGTTTCTCACCAGAATAGAGGGCTTGAATCTATCAGCTCTAAAGGGGCTCGCTCAATGGCAGGTCAATATGGCGTGCGGCAATGACAACACCCAACTTCCAGATGGATTGACCCAACCAACAAGCTGGCCATGTAAATTTGAGACTGACGAATAATTTAGACTAAGACTTAAAGTGCTTTGAAAGTTTTAAACTCTGTGCCTGGTAATTTGAACCCAGATCAGTTCCATAAAGTTGTGCTGGCCGCTCTTGCATGTGTTCATAAACCAAGCGACCGACAAGTTGGTCGTGTTCCAAAATAAACGGCACATCATGGCTTCGCACTTCCAATACACCCCGAGATCCTTCACCTCCTGCATGCACATGACCAAAGCCCGGGTCAAAAAACCCTGCATAATGCACACGAAACTCGCCAACATGAGTGTCGTATGGAACCATTTCCGCTGCATATAGTGGCGGCACGTGCACTGCTTCATTTGAAACAAGGATATAAAATTCATCAGGATCCAGCACCAAATCTTGAGTGCCGTGATTATAAATTGGTTCCCAGAAATCCAAAATACTATGGGCAGCTTTTTTATCAACATCAACAAGTCCGGTATGCCGCTTGCCGCGATATCCGACCAACCCATTTTCATCGCCAGATAGATCAATTGACATACCAATACCTCCGTTGCGGATACTTGGTTCTGCTCGAGCTACCAATGTTTCTGACTTGTGAAGCGCTAAAAGCTCTTCATCATCCAAAACAGTTCTACCTTTTCTAAATCTAATTTGAGAAAGTCTTGACCCGGTACGCACTACAATTGGAAATGTACTTGGACTAACTTCCAGATACATTGGCCCCTTATAGCCCGCTGGTATCTGGTCAAAAGCCTGACTTTGATCGACGATAACCCGTGTAAAAATATCCAAACGCCCCGTTGAACTTTTTGGGTTTGCAGAAGCTTCAATGTCTTCCGGCAATGCCAAACTCTCCAATAGTGGCACAAGATAAACACAACCAGTTTCCAAAATAGCACCATCTGTAAGGTCTAATTCATGCAGCTTAAATCGATCCAGTTTTTGGCTAACAGAATTGTCCTTGCCTGGAAGAAAAGAAGCCCGCACACGAAAAGCTTTTGTTCCCAACCGCAGGTCAAGACTTGCTGGTTGCACCTGATCCGCATCAAATGGCTTGTCGGTAAGAATGCTACCATCGGCATGCAGTTGCCCTATGGCTGCATCTGCGAGAATTCCTGTTGTGCGTGTCATGGGTTCAACCAAATTTGATAATTACATCTCACTAAATAAAGCGAAGATTGATTGACGTGAAGAGGCAGATGCAGTAACACACACTTAATCGTGGTGATTTGGGCCGGCCGGCTTGCAGCCACGTTAAAAAAGTTGCTAAAGGGCCGAATTTGTGGGGACCGACTCACATGTTAGGAACCGGAACGCGACTTCGCATTCTGGTTTTTTTGTTTTCGGAGTTAAGAAATGTCCTCAAATAACACATGGCGCCCTGCTACAAAACTCATTCATGGCGGCACCACCCGCAGTCAGTTTGGTGAAACATCTGAAGCACTTTATCTGACACAAGGGTTCTTATATGACAGTGCAGAGGCTGCCGAAGCGCGGTTTAAGGGCGAAGAAGACGGCTATATATACTCACGCTATGGAAACCCAACAGTTTCCATGTTTGAAGAACGCATGTGCATCATGGAAGGCGCAGAAGATGCCAGAGCAACCGCATCTGGCATGGCAGCAGTAGCAGCTGCGATTGCTTGTCAGGCCAAAGCTGGTGATCACGTTGTCGCAGCAAAAGCCTTGTTTGGCTCTTGTCGCTGGATCATTGAAAAACTGATGCCTCAATACGGTGTTGAGTTCTCTTTAGTGGATGGCAAAAACATCGATGCCTGGAAAGCGGCTGTACGATCAAACACAACAATTTTCTTTCTTGAAAGCCCAACCAACCCGACATTGGAATTGGTAGACATAAAAGCCGTTGCTGACTTGGCACATGAAAATGATGCGGTTCTTATTGTTGATAATGTGTTTGCAACGCCAATGTACCAGCGTCCTATCGAATTGGGTGCCGATGTTGTGATGTATTCAACAACCAAGCACATTGATGGCCAAGGTCGCTGTTTGGGTGGGATCATCCTTGGAACAGAGGAATGGATAAACGATAATCTTCATGAATATTTTAGGCATACTGGCCCAAGCATGAGCCCATTTAGTGCCTGGAACTTCCTCAAGGGACTTGAAACTCTTCCCTTGCGAGTATCGCAGCAAACGTCAAATGCTGGAAAAATTGCTGACTTTCTGGCTGAGCAAAATTCGGTAAACCGCATGATTTATCCAGGGCACAAAAGCCACCCGCAAGCTGAGCTTGCAGCCAGACAGATGAGTGGTGGCTCTACAATGGTTGCATTTGAAGTTACTGGCGGTAAATCGGGCGCATTTAAGTTTATCAATGCGCTGGAGACCATACAAATCTCCAATAATTTGGGCGATGCAAAAAGCTTGATCACGCATCCAGCAACAACAACCCACAAAAACCTCTCAGAGGATGATCGCGAAGAGTTGGGTATATCTGATGGCATGATCAGACTTTCAGTTGGGCTTGAAGACGCTGATGATCTTCTTGAGGACATTCAAAAAGCACTGACTAGCATTTCGTGATTTTCAATTGAATGTTTGGGCTGCGTTCAAAGTTATGCTAGACCTTCTGTTGGTTAGACGAGGCATAATTTGCAATGTTCAAAGCAAAAACTCATGGCGTTAGCGTTACGGTAATGCCTGTATAT
Source organism: Hyphomicrobiales bacterium (assembly GCA_011087745.1). GTDB lineage: Bacteria > Pseudomonadota > Alphaproteobacteria > Rhizobiales > Rhizobiaceae > JAALLB01. The sequence continues at coordinate 3,000 of JAALLB010000038.1, forward strand.
ATTGACGAACGATCAAACCCGGAAAGCTCTCAGTATTTTTGGGCATATCGTGTTGTCATCGAGAACGAATCTGATCAAATGCTCCAACTTCTAACTCGTTACTGGAAAATTACTGATAGTAATGGTCATGTTGAAGAAGTTCGCGGAGATGGTGTTATAGGAGAACAACCTGTTCTTAAAAGTGGAGAAAATTTCAGTTATACAAGCGGATGCCCACTTTCCACACCTTCTGGCATAATGGTAGGCAGTTATAATATGCAAAACGAAAAGGGTGAAATGTTGGAAGTTGCGGTACCTGCTTTTCCATTGGATTTGCCCGATATACACCCAGTGATAAATTGAGAAACCTACCTAGATGATTGCAGACCTGCGCCCTATTTTTCTGATTGTTGGTATGTTGATTGCAACGCTTGGTGGAGCGATGTTTTTGCCTGCGGCTGTTGATTTTATTGCGGATAATGATGACTGGGAAGTCTTCGCTTTTACAGGATCTGTGACATTGCTTGTGGGGCTAGGGCTTTATTCTGGCGCCCGGGGCACGTCACAAGGAATGTCCACGCGACAAGCATTCGTCATGACAACCAGCGTATGGATTGCCCTTGTTTTCTTTGGGTCCATTCCATATCTGCTTTCTGGAGCGGTACCAACATTTACTGATGCTTTTTTTGAATCGATGTCAGGCCTCACGACAACCGGCTCCACCGTGATCACTGGCCTTGACAGCCAACCTCCCGGAATTTTGCTTTGGCGCGGGATTCAACAATGGCTTGGCGGCTTGGGTATCATTGTGATGGCGGTTGCCGTTCTGCCGATGCTGCAGGTTGGCGGAATGCAGTTGTTTAAAATTGAAGCTTTTGACACCGCTGAAAAGATCATGCCGCGAGCCACACAAATATCCGACATGCTAACCTTTGTTTTCATCATTATCACCGGGATTTGCATCCTCGCGTATTTCTTTGCCGGCATGCCATTATCAGATGCAGTAATTCATGGCATGACAACGGTAGCAACTGGTGGTTTTTCGACCAAAGATGCCTCTATGGGATTTTTCAATAGCCATTCAATTCACCTCATTTCTGTGACCTTCATGATCCTGGGGTCAATACCCTTTATTCTTTACGTGCAAGCAACCAGAGGGCAACCGAACAAACTTTGGAGAAACTCACAAGTGCAGGTGTTTTTCCTGGTTGTGGCTTTTTGCACGTTCATTGCATGGCTATTGAATTCATCGATCGAAGGCGCCGATGATACATCTCGTTTCGTGGAAGCATTGTTTAATGTCACATCGATTATTACTGGAACGGGGTATTCCACCACTGATTACGGTCAATGGGCTCCGGGGGCCAATGCTTTTTTCTTTGCCATTATGTTCATTGGCGGCTGCGCTGGATCAACCTCTTGTGGCATAAAAATATTCCGTTTCCAGATTTTGTTTGAAACCATCAAACAACACTTACGCCGTATATTTTACCCCAATGGTATTTTCATGATGCGGTTTAATGGCAAGCAAATTGAAGATAGTGCGGCAACTGCTGTCATGAATTTTTTCGCGGTCTATTTTCTGCTCTTTGGCATTTTTGCTATTCTGCTCAACTTGACGGGGCTTGATTTTCTAACTTCGATGTCAGCAGCCGGAACGTCTATTTCCAATGTTGGGCCGGGCCTTGGCAAATCAATTGGTCCAGCCTCTACTTTTCAAGAGTTAAACGACACAGCCAAATGGATCCTGTCAGCAGCAATGCTGGTAGGCCGATTGGAACTCTTCACCGTTCTTGTATTGTTTATGCCAAGGTTTTGGAGAACCTAAGCTTATTCAGCAGGCTGCGTAGAGCTTTTCTTACGTTCGCCAAAAATGGTTTGCAGCGTGAATTTAATATCATCGCCAATACCGATAAACGCTGGCACAAGGAACAATACGATCAATGTTGCCAGCCCCAAACCAAAGACAATGGTGATTGCCATTGGCAACAAGAATTGAGCCTGCAGGCTTTTTTCAAACATCAATGGAACCAGCCCGCCAATCGTTGTTAGAGACGTTAATAAAACAGCTCTAAGACGGTCTCGGCTTGCCCCTATTGCAGCTTCTGGCAGGCTTTCCCCAAGGTCCAGCCTTTCATCAAGCCGGCTTACCAGGATTATTGAGTCATTGACCAAGATACCTGCAAGCCCCAACAGGCCAATAAAAGAGAGTATTGTGAGCTTAAACCCAAGCACCCAGTGCCCAACAACAGCTCCGACAAGGCCAAATGGAATAATCAGCATAATTGCAATTGGTCTGAAATAACTGCCAAAAACCCAAGCCAGAACAATGTATATGACAGCCAAGGCTACATAAATGCCCGTCGTTAAATCAGCAAATGCCTTTTTGCGTTCTTCATCTTTGCCGCCGAAACGATAGTCCAAAGCCATTGCGTCCATAATTTTAGGAAGCTCGCCAGCTTGCAAAATCTCGATTGCTTTATCAGTTGTTACAATATCGGTATCAAGATCAGCGGTTACAGAGACAATGGTTTTACCGTCTTCACGTTGTATTGCAGAAAAGCCCTGCTTCTCGGTTAAAGTCACAACTTCGCCCAATGGTACAAATTGACCCTGCGGGCTTCGCAATTCAAAGTTTCGAAGCTTGTCACCCCCTTTATCTCTGGTTGTACGGGAAACACGTATTGTGACTTCATCATCGCCGCGCGCGAACCTGCGAGGGATTGCACCATCGAACGCATTGCGAACTTGTCGGCCGACTTCATCAATACTAAAACCAAGCGCTGCACCGCGCGGCAAGAGGCGCATGATCAATTCCGGTTTTCCGAATGGTAAATCATCGGCAACCCCAATAGCGCCATTGATGGCCTGTACAATTGGAATAACCTTAGTTGCAGCCTCCTTGAGGCTTGCGACATCACTGCCAATTATTTCCACATCCAAATCCCGACCTGGGGGGCCGCCACGCGATTCAAAGATAGCAATACGTTTTGCACCAGCAAGTTTTGGCAAGGCTTTGCGCCAAGCCTTTACGATATCCGGTGTGCGGATTGTACGAACTTCCGATGATGAAAGCTGCACTCTTAGTTCTGCAAGATTATCACCAACACTTCGGCCTGCACTTCCAAGTGTTGTGAATACTGCTGTTACCAGCTCTTCTTCACCACCCGTCAAGTCGGTCGAAGCACGTGTCAGGGCATTTTCTACTTCATTGATAATCTCAAATGCACGCTGTTCAGGGATGCCTGCGTTAAACACCAAACGCGCACGAATATTCTCGGCTTCCGGAGATGGGAAGAACACAAATTTTACCTGCTCCCCGCGAATTGGGCCAAGTGCCAACACCATTACACTTGCCAATGCAACCGCGACTGTTACATACCGCCAGCGGAAAGACAGTTTCACCATCCAGTTAAACGGGCCATCGCGAAACGCGTTGAAATGGCTATCAAACCAGGTCCTGAACCAACCTTGATCATGAGGCCCTTTGTCTTGCGGAGAGAGTTTTTTCAAAAGCCAAAATATGCCCTCAAATAAAGTTCCAACCAGAAGCGAACCGATGGTAATCAACAGTATAAACAGTATAACAGAACCACTTTCTTGCGCTTCCAAAATCGGCTTCAAGAACGGAACACCGGCTAAATCAAGGGAGCCGGATGAAACTCTGTTTATAACAAAAATCAAGATGCCGCCAATCAGACTTGCAAAAAACATCTGCCGCCAAAAGGACCATCTGCGCTTTGGTTTATGTTGCAGAGTGTGAGCCAGGTGACCTGGAAGAATTAGAAAACACTCGACTAGACTAGCGATGATCACAGAAATCACGACATAGGGCATTACACCCATGATCTGACCGATGATATCGCCAATCAGAAGCATTGGTGCAAATGCGGCAACAGTTGTGATCATTGCAGCCATGACAGGCGTTAACATGCGCCCAGCACCATTTTCAGCAGCCTGAAAGGGTTCATCACCTGCTTCGAATCTTGAAGCGGTATGCTCACCAACCACAATTGCATCATCGACGATAATTCCAAGCATCATGATCATGGCAAACAGTGTAATCATGTTGACGGTTTGCCCCAGCAGAAGCATGAAACCCAATGTGGCAAACATGGCAACCGGTATGCCGGCGGCAACCCAAAATGCTATTCGCGCATTTAGAAAAATAAAGAGCGTTGCGACAACCAGAACAAGTCCAAAAATACCATTCCAAAACAGAAGCGAAATACGTTCAACAAGCGAATCTGCCCGTACTTCATATTTTTTCAATGTCACACCAGCTGGCATAACATCTTCAATTTCTGAAAGGTATTGATCCAAAATTCGAGCCGTCTTCAGGGTATCTGCACTTAAGGCACGCTCAACAGTAATTTGGATAGCTGACTTGCCGCCAGACAATCCGCGAGCCTGCCCATCTTCATAGCCGCGCTTTATAACTGCAATATCACCCAGCAAGACTTTCTCGCCGGTGGCGAACGATTTTATTTCAATATTGTTGAGAGCCGTTGGGTCTTCAGCATCAGCAAGCGCACGTATTTGTTTTTCAACATCACCCTTTAATTGGCCTGAGGGCGTATCGCGGCTGTTTTCTGCAATTACTGCCGATATTTCTGCGATTGATAATCCAAGGCGTCGCAGTTCCCGCTCCGAAATTTCGACTTGCAGTTCTTCATCACGCATACCAACAAACGAAATTTTATCAATACCACGTTCAATCAAATCATCGCGAATTTTCTTGGCATGAATTCTCAAGGTACTTTCTGGGACATCGCCAGACAAAGATAGTCTTGCAACACGATCAAAAAACGAACCCTTGGCAACTTCTGGTGCATCAGCGCCATCCGGCAGATTGGTTACAGCTTTAACCGCCGTATCAACATCAGAAACGGCCTGCTGAATGTCGGCATCAGGTAAAAATTCCAGGGCGATTGTACCAGCCCCTTCCCGTGCGTAGGAAATCATATTGTCCACACCGTCAATAAAGCGAACTTCTGGCTCGATGATCTGAATGATATTTCGTTCAACATCTTCAGCGCTGGCGCCAGACCATTTGACAGATATTCTAACTTCCTGACGTTCGACTGTTGGGAAAAACTGGGTGTTGATTTTGCCGATTGCAAAAACCCCGAAGATAATCATCAAGATCATCAGCAGATTTGCCGCATTGGGATGTCTAGCAAAGAGGCTGACAATGCCACCACCTGGTAAAGTACGTGCAATCATTTGGCTGACCTCATGATTTTACCTAATTTTGTTGCGCAGGTTGCGGAGGCCTGACATTTAGACCTTCAGAAATTTCAGCAATGCGTGTGGTGAGAATTTTCTCACCATTTGAAAGTTCGCCATCGATAATTATTGCATCACCATCGCGAGCCAGCACTTTCACAATTCGCTCATCAAGTTTTCCGTCAACTGAGACATAAATTTTGGTGTTGTCATAAAGTGCTGTTTCAGGAACCCGGAAGTTTTCCTCAAACGCTTTATCAGGAACAATTACCTCAACGAATGCTCCAGGACGCAAGGGGCTGCCCTGGACTTCACCTTTAATATCGGCAATCACTTCAACGCCGCCTCGATCAGAAGTTATCTGAGCACCAATTCTTTCAATTGTTGCCGGATATCGATATTCTTCACCGCCGACGACCCAGATCACTTCAACTTCACGGCCAATAATTCCTGTTTTATCCGATTGAATACGGCCGAAACGTTGATCTGTAAGAGTGAAGCGAACTTCGAGTTCATCATCACGGTACATGGAAACGATCATGTCGTTTGCTCCAATTAAGCGGCCTTCCGACGCATTATTTTCTCTGATTACACCAGTCATTGGGGCCAAAAGTGCGGTATCTTTTAAATCGCGCTCTGCTTGTACAATGCTACGTTCGGAACGCGTTAAAACCGCTTTGAGCTGTTCAATTCTTGATTTTTCAGCGACCAAATTTAATTGGCTTTGTTCCAATGATTGAGATCTTTGGCTGACGATTAGTTCACGCTCTTCAACAGATCTTGGTGTTGCACTTCCACGCTTCTGAAGCTCACTAATTCGCGTCCAGTCACTTTGCGCCAGCGCCAGTTGTTGTTGCAGGCTTTTGATGCGGGCTTCTTCGATCAAGATCATCGCTTCATTTTCAGAAATGCGGGCCTTGGTTTCAATTACGGTAGATTGAGCACTATCCAGTGCTGTTTCATAGTTGAACTTGTCGATTTGAAAAAGCATTTCACCTTTTTCGACGCGGCTACCAACCTGCAGCCTTGGGTTTACTTCAACAATCTTTCCCGCAACTAGCGATCTTAAATCAACCGTCTTCGATGCCTGAACCTCGCCGTAGACAATCATGGAAGGCTGGAAATTACCGGGCTGTGCGGTAACAGTATCAACGGTGTATACGGTTTTAAATGAGGGACGCTTTGGTGGCTCTTCTTTTGCTTCAATAAGCATATTCATGAAGTAAAACCCGCCAAACAAAATAGCGGCCATCAACAAAAATTGAGAACAACCGCGAATAACAGCCACAAGCTTCGAAGCAGTGCTTTTGGCTTCGATTGGCATGTTTTCAACTTCGGCTTCTATCGTGTCATTTTTCTGCAGCATAGTCATATCTATCTGTTCTTACATCTAATAAGTATAGCAAAGCGAGATTTCAGCAAGTTACAAGTTTGTAATTTAGGTAAACGATTGTTTGAAACAAGCGTGAGCTAATTGGACACCTGCTTATGCCTCACTTGCAGAAACTGTGTAAGAAGTGTTGCAAAACTCGCATACAGTCGTAAAGCTTTCATCTGGCTTTAACGGCTTTTCGGGGTCATCTTTGAAGGTGCGTACCAATGCCACAACCTTCTCACGACTGCATGTGCATTTATCCAATACCTTTGTTCCCTCAAACACTCGCACACCGTGCTCATGGAATAATCGATACAAAAGGCGTTCAATGCTTATTTGAGGGTCAGTGAGTTCATCATCACCCACAGTGTCCATCAATGCAGAAGCTTCAACCCAGGCTTCATCTGGAGAAAAATCATCTTCTTCATCGTCGGCACCACTTGGTAAATCTTGATGCTTTATACGGTCTTCAGATTCTGGCAGAAACTGGGTCAGAATACCGCCCGCACGCCAACTTGTTTCGGTGCTGGACCCATCTTCGGATGGGCGAAGAATTTGAGCAACAGACAGTTTTATCCGTGTTGGGATCTGTTCTGATTGTCTAAAAGGTATTGCCAAGTTACCGAACGTTGAATGAGAAAGTGCGGTTAAGGGTTTT
>JAALLB010000039.1 GCA_011087745.1 Hyphomicrobiales bacterium
GCCTGAAACGTCAACCCCAAATAATCAGATTTTCAAGGACTCGGAGTATAAAGCAATTTTTTTGCTTGCCTGCCATATCAGGCAAACACCGGATTTTCGCTTTCAGCACAAGGGTTTTATTTCAAACACTGAACATAGGCACCGGAGGCTCTTGCCCGACGTTCAACAATTTTTGCAACTCTGTTCATGGCCCGTGTTGGCTTTGCAGCATTGCGGCCTTTAGGATTGGGGAGTGTGACGGCCAGGAGGGATGAATATCGGGGTCCCAAATTGGCTGCACTGCGATTAAAATAAGTTTGGGCGGCTAGCTCCACCCCAAAAACACCCTTGTCCCACTCAGCAATATTTAGATAGATTTCCATGATCCGCTTTTTGGGCAAAATTACTTCCGCCATCAAAGCATAAGGCACTTCCAAACCTTTTCTGATGTAGGAACGGTTGGGCCACAAGAACAGGTTCTTTACCAACTGCATTGTAATAGTGCTTGCACCGTGGGTTTTCTCACCATCAATAGCGTCTTCAATGACCTGATTGAGAGCCTGCCAATCCACCCCGGAATGGCTGCAAAATTTTCCATCTTCTGAACTTAAAACCAAATGATAGATAACAGGTGCCATGTCATCAATCTCTATCCATTCACGTTTTGCGCCATGCCCAACAAGACCTTCGCCCACCATCAATGTTGAAACAGGATGAACAAATTCAAATCGATACAAGACCAATAGAAATGCTGGAACCATGAATATTAAGAACAAAAATGCAAAGGTAAAACGCAATAAAAATCGCTTCACCGAACGGCGTGGCTTCGCGCCGCCAGCAGTGCCAACACGAACCTGGCCCTGCTTTTTGGAGGTCTTGGAACGTGTCTTGCGAACGGTCTTTGCCTTAGGTTTTGATTTTGCTTTCGTTGCCATGATTTCTTTTAGACTAAACTTTCAGGCTGTGAAACTCTGCTTGACGCAATCAAGGCAAAGTGTCACGAAAATCCTGAGAAAATGCACAATTGAATTTATCATCAGGTTAAAATGTCAAAGTCAGAAACTGAGTTTAAATCCTTATTAAAATCTCACGCAACCCTGGTTGAGAATACTCTGATTGATCTATTGGATGATGCGCGCGTAGGATGCGAAATTGAACGCCCATCACGGTTAATGAAAGCAATGCGCCATTCATCGCTTGCCGGAGGCAAACGCCTCAGGCCATTTCTTGTTATTGAAAGTGCCAAAATATTCGCCGTTAAGTCACAACAAGCTGCGCTTGCTGCAAGCGCACTTGAATGCATTCACTGCTACTCTCTGGTTCATGATGATCTGCCTGCCATGGATGATGATGACTTGCGCCGCGGCAAACCCACCACCCACAAGGCATTTGATGAAGCAACCGCCATACTGGCGGGAGATGCGCTCCTTACCCTGGTATTTGATATCCTTGCGAAACAAGAAACCCACAATGATGCCAATACCCGTATCGAACTGGTGAAGCTTTATGCTCAAAATGCAGGCCTTGGCGGCATGGTTGGCGGCCAAATGCTTGATCTTGAAGCAGAAGTGAAGCCTTCAATCAACGAACAGGAAATTCTAACCCTTCAAGCAATGAAAACTGGCGCACTCATCCGTGCTGCTTGTGAAGCAGGGGCAATTCTTGGCAATGCGTCTAAAGAAGATCGAGCTAGACTTTTTGAATTTGGCAAGATCATTGGCCAGGCTTTTCAACTTGCCGATGATATCCTGGACATTACTTCAGATGCCCAAACCATGGGGAAACAAACCGCCAAAGATGCCGGCAAGGGCAAAGGTACACTTGTTTCTCTTTATGGACTGGAAGCTTCCCAAACACGAGCCAAGGAATTGCTTGATCAGGCAATTGTAACTTTGGAACCTTTTGGAGAAAAAGCATCCATCCTGATTGAAGCAGCTCGTTTTACAGTCGAACGAAAAAATTAATCTTGTTTCAAGCGCTTGCGAATGTGCTCAATAATTTTATCTGACACAACTTTGATGCGTTGCAGTTTCGCGTAATCTTCATGAACAATATACCAAAAAGTCCTTGTAAATGAGATTTCATCCGGAAGCACTTTTTGAAATTGCGGATATTTTTTCGCGATAAAGTCATGCAATATGCAAACACCGCCATTGGCAAGCGTGGCCTCAAGCTGCACATGTACGCTTGAGCTGGTAAGATAAGGTTTGATATCTGGCGAAACGAGCGGAATATAGTCAAGCTCCTTGTCATAAATCAGATCAGAAACATAGCCGATGCCGCGAATGCGTTTCAGATCAGATATTTCATTTACTTCGGGATGCGTGTCGAGATATTCCTTGGTGCCATAAAGGTGCAACGTGTAGTCAGAAATCTTTCGAAATTTCAAACGCCCTGAAGTTGGAGCAGATACGGCAATTGCAATGTCTGCTTCACGTTTCGAAAGTGAAAAAGTGCGAGGCATTGCAACAATTTGCAGTTCAAGCTTGGGGTGTTCTTCACACAGTTCTGCGGCACAATTGGCTAGAATGCTCGTTGCCATGCCTTCTGGCGCACCAACTCTCACGACGCCCTAAACACTATCCGCCTCACCGCCAAATTCTGTTTGAGCTGCAATTGCTCCTGTTTCCATCGCCTCAGCGATATTTACAAGGCTTTGCCCGGCATCGGTCAGCGAATAGCCCTGCGGGCTGCGGTCAAACAAGTGAATTTTCAAAGACTCTTCCAGGGCTTTTACGCGTCGGCCAACCGTTGCATGATCAACAGATAGTTGCTGCCCGGCAAGACTAAGTTTGCCGGTGCGGGCAACTGCCAAAAAATATCTGTAATCATCCCAGTTCAAACTGCCCTCATCTTGGTGTAGAGTGGTTCTTGCCTTTGTGCATTATTGCACAATAAAAAGGATTTATAGCCTATTGGTAACCTAAAAATAGACAGATAAAAAGAAAAAAAGTGATTTCTGAGGAGAAAATCTAGTGAGAAGCATCCCCCATTACATTAACGGCGCACGCGTCGAAGGAACTTCCGGACGTACAGCTGACGTCTTTAATCCAGCTACTGGAGAAGTTCAGGCACAAGTTCCACTGGCAAATGCCAGTGAGCTAAATGCCGCTATCGAAGGCGCTAAAAAGGCTCAAGTAGCCTGGGGTGCTGCAAACCCTCAAAAACGTGCACGCGTCATGATGAAGTTCGTAGACCTTCTAAATCGTGACATGCATAAACTTGCGGAAATGCTATCCTCTGAACATGGCAAGACGGTACCAGATGCCAAGGGCGATGTTCAACGCGGCCTTGAAGTTGCTGAATTTTGTATTGGTGCACCTCACTTGCTTAAAGGCGAGTTCACAGAAGGTGCCGGCACGGGTATTGATATGCATTCAGTAAAACAGCCATTAGGTGTTGCTGCTGGCATTACCCCGTTCAACTTCCCGGCGATGATCCCAATGTGGAAATTCTGCCCGGCGATTGCTTGTGGCAATTCATTTGTCCTTAAACCATCAGAGCGTGATCCTTCCGTTCCTGTAATGCTTGCGGAACTTATGAGCGAAGCAGGCCTTCCAGATGGTGTCTTGCAGGTTGTTCATGGTGACAAGGAAGCAGTTGATGGCATTTTGGACCATGAAGACATTCAGGCCGTTGGCTTTGTGGGTTCAACGCCAATTGCTGAGTACGTTTATTCACGTGGCTGTGCCAACGGCAAACGCGTTCAGTGTTTTGGTGGCGCCAAAAACCACATGATCATCATGCCGGATGCGGATATGGATCAGGCAGTCGATGCCTTGATCGGCGCAGGCTACGGCGCTGCTGGCGAACGCTGCATGGCGATTTCTGTTGCCGTTCCGGTTGGTGAAGATACAGCAAACCGCTTGGTTGAAAAACTGACACCACGCGTTGAAAGTTTGAAGATTGCCCCATACACGGCAGGCGATGATGCTGATTTTGGACCGCTCGTAACCAAGGAAGCGCATCAACGCGTTAAAGGATACATCGATGCTGGCGTAAAAGAAGGTGCTAACCTTGTTGTTGATGGTCGCGACTTCAAAATGCAAGGCTATGAGAACGGTTACTTCATTGGCGGCTGTTTGTTAGACAATGTGACAAAAGACATGTCCATCTATCAGGAAGAGATTTTTGGACCGGTTCTTTCAGTTGTCAGAGCAAAAGATTACGAAGAAGGCATCGATCTTGCCATGTCACATGAATACGGCAATGGCGTAGCTATCTATACACGTGACGGGGACACCGCACGCGATTTTGCCAATCGTATCAACATCGGCATGGTCGGTATTAACGTCCCGATCCCGGTTCCACTAGCTTATTATACATTTGGTGGGTGGAAGCGTTCCGGCTTTGGTGATCTAAACCAGCACGGACCTGATGCGTTTAAATTCTACACAAGAACAAAAACTGTCACATCACGCTGGCCTTCTGGCATCAAAGAAGGTGCAGACTTCTCCATTCCAACAATGGATTAATACCTGCCTCCCTTAGCGAGGAGGCAAACAGGAGATCACTATGGATTTTGTTCTAACAGAAGAACAAAACGCCATTTACGATATGGCGTTTGCGTTCGGACAAGAAAACATCGCGCCGCATGCAATAAAGTGGGATGAAACAGAGCATTTTCCTAAAGAAGTTGTTAGCTCAGTAGGCAAACTTGGCATGGCAGGCATTTATGTTCGCGAGGATGTGGGCGGTTCAGCGCTTTCGCGATTGGACGCAACTCTCATCTTCGAAGCACTTGCCTATGCCTGCCCTTCCATTAGCTCATTTATTTCCATTCACAACATGACCGCATGGATGATCGACACTTATGGCACGGAAGAACAGCGTCAGCGCTGGCTTCCGGACATGACTTCAATGCAAACTTACTGCTCGTACTGTCTTACCGAACCTGGGTCCGGGTCCGATTCAGCAGCCTTGAAAACCAAGGCAGAAAAAGACGGCAATGGCTGGAAGATCAATGGATCAAAGAGCTTTATTTCTGGCGGCGAAACATCTGAAGTTTATCTGGCAATGGTCCGAACTGGTGAAGATTGCCCAAGAGGTATTTCAACAGCCATAATCGAAAACCCAATTGAAGGACTAACTTTTGGTGCCAATGAACGCAAGATGGGTTGGCGTTCGCAGCCAACGGCACAGGTAAATTTTGACAATTGTAAAATTCCTACAGACCAAATTCTTGGCGAAGAAGGCAAAGGCTTTAAATATGCAATGTCTGGCCTTGATGGCGGCCGTTTAAACATTGCAGCATCAGCTTTGGGTTCAGCACAATTCGCGACGGATAAAACACTTGCCTACATGCAAGAGCGCAGGGCCTTTGGAAAACCAATTGCTGATTTTCAGGCATTACAATTTAGAATTGCAGATATGGAAACCGAACTCCAGGCCGCCCGTGTATTTTTGCGGCAAGCTGCCTGGAAGCTGGACAATAAAACACCCGATGCAACACGTCATTGCGCCATGGCCAAACGCCTTGTGACCGACCTTGCTTTCCGCGTAGCCAATGACGCACTGCAACTCCACGGCGGATATGGCTATCTGGCAGACTATGGCATTGAAAAGATTGTCCGCGACCTCCGTGTGCACCAAATCCTTGAAGGCACAAACGAGATCATGCGCATGATCATCTCACGCGACATGCTGAAAGAGGCATAGCCCTTGCTGCAAACGGATGAAATCAATATTCGAAATACCGGTAAAACCGGACGCATAACGCTGACCCGTCCAGATGCGCTTAATGCCATGACCTACGACATGTGCATGGGAATTGGTGCTGCACTTGAAACCTGGAATTCGGATCCTGACATTGCCATCGTTGTTATTGATGCTGAAAGTTCAAGAAGTTTTTGCTCAGGCGGCGATATCGCTGATCTTTATAAAACCGGCCTTGAAGGAAATTACGATTACGGGCGCAAGTTTTGGGCTGATGAATACCGCATCAATGAAAAAATCAAAAACTACCCAAAACCCTATATTGCCATTATGGATGGCATCGTTATGGGCGGCGGTGTGGGAATTTCAGCGCATGGCTCGCACCGTATCGTCACGGAAAATACCATGTTTGCCATGCCAGAATGTGGCATTGGTCTGGTTCCGGATGTGGGCGGGAACTTTTTGTTGTCTCGCGCAGAAGGCTCTATCGGAGAATACTTGGCAGCAACAGCTGCAAGACTAACTGCCTCTGATTGCATTTACGCAGGTATTGCAGATTGCTTTGTTCCAAAAGATGACCTTCCAGAACTTATCAAGTCACTCGAAACCAATAGTGATGTTTCAATCATAAAAGAATTTGCCCGCGAATGCGTTCCAGGTGATTTGGCGCTCAATCAAAAAACCATCAACACTCATTTTTCAAAGGCAAACGCAGTTGATATCATAGCGTCACTGGAAGCTGACAAGGACGAATGGGAAACCACGGCCGCAAAACTTATGCGTCGCAATTGTCCGCTCTCAGTTGCATGTGCAGTTGAGATCGTAAGACAATCGCGAGAAGCCCAAACCATCGAAGACATATTAAAGATCGAGTATCGTTTTACCTATCGTTCCATGTCTCATGGTGATTTAATCGAGGGAATTCGGGCACAAATTATTGACAAGGACCGGAAGCCGAATTGGCAGACGGCAACATTAGAAGAATTGACTCAGAACCAAATCAATTCAATGCTAGAACCACTTGGTGCGGACGAATTAACATTTCAGGAGTAGAATAACATGGCGACAATCGGATTTATTGGCCTAGGAAACATGGGCTTACCCATGGCGATCAATCTTGTGAAAGCAGGCCATGACGTCTTGGGTTATGACACCTCTCCAGAAGTTCTGGAAGATGCCAAGGAAGCCCGCATTATTACGTGTGCAACTGCCGTCGATACCGCAAGCGAAGCTGAAACGCTTATCACCATGTTGCCGAACGGCGAGATTCTTCTTGCAGTCATGGAAGAAGTAATTCCTGTAGCACCAAAAGGCGCACTCTTGATTGACTGTTCAACTGTTGATGTTGAAAGCGCCAAGACATTCCACTCCCAAGCAGGAAGCGCCGGCCTTGGTTCCATTGATTGTCCGGTATCAGACGGTATTACGGGCGCAGCAGCAGGAACGCTCACCTTCATGATTGGTGGTGCTGAAGATAACTGTAAACGCGCAGAGCCGATTTTGGATATCATCGGTGGACGCCAAGTGCGTTGTGGTGGTGGCGGCGCAGGCCAGGCAGCCAAAATTTGTAACAACATGCTGCTGGCAACTACAATGATAGGTGTTGGCGAAGCTTTTGCATTGGGCAAAAAACTTGGGCTCGAACCTCAGGCACTGTATGATGTAATGTCCACTTCATCGGGCTCTTGTTGGTCGATCAACACCTATTGCCCGGTTGAAGGTGTTGGCCCTCAATCCCCTGCCGATAATGATTTTAAACCAGGCTTTGCTTCATCGCTAATGATCAAGGATGCAAGCCTTGCACAGGTTGCAGCAGATGCAAGCGGACAGGCAACCCCAATGGGATATCGCGCATTGGAACTATATAAAGAATTTGCAGCGCAAAGCGATGAGGACCTGGATTTCTCAGGCATTATCACTTGGCTTGAACAACTGGACAGGGGCTAATCATGAGCGATGTTGTACTATCAGAAACAAACGGCAATGTTGGTCTGATCACCATTAATCGCCCAGAAGCATTAAACGCGGTGAACACTGCGGTAATGGACGGCATAATCTCAAAAGCAAAAGCCTTTGATGAAGACCCTGACATGGGCTGCATCGTTATTACGGGTGGAGGCAAAGCATTTATCGCTGGTGCAGATATCAAGGAGATGCAGGAAAAATCCTACATGGATATGTTTCTGGCGGACAAACAATCCAAATGGGAGGGCTTCGCCAACACCAGAACACCTATCATTGCTGCAGTAAATGGATTTGCCCTTGGCGGCGGCTGCGAACTTGCCATGATGTGCGACATGATTTTTGCATCAGACAAGGCAAAATTCGGCCAACCGGAAATCAAGCTCGGCGTTACACCGGGCTGGGGCGGTTCGCAACGATTGACCCGTGCCGTTGGCAAGACAAAGTCCATGGATTTAATTCTCACCGGCCGCATGATGGATGCAGAAGAAGCAGAACGGTCCGGCCTTGTTGCACGCATCATTCCTGCAGATGACTTGATGGCTGAAACCATGAAAACCGCCGCAGAAATTGCAGGCTATTCAACGCCGTCTGTCTACATTGCAAAAGAACAGGTCAACCGTGCTTTTGAAACAACCCTGGCTGAAGGTTTAAGGTTCGAGCGCCGCACTTTTTATTCACTCTTTGCTACTGAAGATCAATCAGAAGGAATGGCTGCCTTTGCTGAAAAGCGTAAGCCGGAATTTAAAAACAAATAAAAGCCCTATCATGGAGAATATGTAGGGGGAGGCAAGATGACTGACGTATTACAAGAACTCGAAGCGCGCCGTGAACAGGCAAGACTTGGCGGCGGACAAAAGCGTATCGATGCGCAACATGCAAAGGGCAAACTAACGGCTCGTGAACGCATTGAAATCCTGCTGGATGAAGGGTCATTCGAAGAGTACGACATGTTTGTTGCCCATCGCTGCACAGAATTTGGAATGGACGAAGTCAAATTCCCAGGCGATGGTGTTGTTACAGCTTGGGGAACAGTCAATGGTCGTATGATCTATGTTTACAGCCAGGATTTCACAGTCTTTGGTGGTTCCCTTTCAGAAACCCATGCCAAGAAAATCATTAAGGTCATGGAAATGGCGATGAAAAACGGCGCGCCAATTATTGGCATCAATGATTCCGGCGGCGCCCGCATTCAGGAAGGCGTTGCGTCCCTTGGCGGCTATGCAGATGTGTTCCAGATGAACACTTTGGCTTCAGGTGTCGTACCACAAATCTCAATGATTATGGGTCCATGCGCTGGCGGTGCGGTATACTCCCCCGCCATGACGGACTTCATCTTCATGGTGCGCGATTCATCCTACATGTTTGTTACCGGCCCGGATGTTGTAAAAACCGTTACCAACGAAATCGTATCGGCAGAAGAGCTAGGTGGAGCCAAGACTCATACCTCAAAATCATCCGTTGCTGATGATGCCTTTGATAATGATGTCGAAGCTCTCTCGGCCCTTCGCCGTTTTATTGATTTCCTGCCTCTCAACAACCGTGAAAAACCACCTGTCCAACCTTTCTTTGATGCCGTTGAACGTCAGGATTTATCGCTTGATACACTCATTCCGGATAATCCAAACAAGCCTTATGACATCAAGAAACTGATCTACAAAATTGCTGACGAAGGAGACTTCTTTGAAATCCAGCCTGACTAAGCAAAAAACATCGTAACCGGGTTCATGCGTATCGAAGGCTCAACCGTCGGAGTGGTTGCAAATCAACCGCTGGTCTTGGCTGGCGTTCTGGACATTAATGCGTCGCGTAAAGCTGCCCGCTTCGTGCGCTTTTGTGACTGCTTCAACATTCCAATCTTAACACTGGTCGATGTTCCAGGCTTTTTACCCGGCACAGCGCAGGAATACGGCGGCGTCATCAAGCACGGCGCAAAACTGCTCTTTGCATATGGCGAAGCAACCGTTCCAAAAGCAACCCTCATCACCCGTAAGGCCTATGGCGGCGCTTATGATGTGATGGCCTCCAAACATTTGCGCGGTGACGTCAATTATGCCTGGCCAACCGCAGAGGTTGCCGTGATGGGCGCAAAAGGTGCAACTGAAATCCTTTATCGTTCAGAACTGGGCGACACAAAAAAGATCGCCAAACGCACCAAGGATTACGAAGACCGTTTTGCAAACCCGTTCGTTGCTGCAGAAATGGGTTTCATCGATGATGTAATCCGCCCGCGCAATACAAGAAAAAGACTGGCAAGAGCCTTCGCCTCACTTCGTAACAAGGACCTGCAAAACCCTTGGAAGAAACATGATAATATTCCGCTTTGATTAATCCTATGAAATCATCATTTCTCCCTTGTTTGTTTTTTGCATTGGCGTTTCTGCTACCGACACAAAGTGTCCAAGCCCAATTCTCAACGCGCCCTTCACCGATGTGGGAAGGCTATGAAAAAACCACTGCAGATCATGAAAGGGTAATGCCAAGTTGATTTCAGGATTTATCTCTGATAAGGGTGGGCTATGA
>JAALLB010000040.1 GCA_011087745.1 Hyphomicrobiales bacterium
TTCATAGCCCACCCTTATCAGAGATAAATCCTGAAATCAACTTGGCATTACCGCTGAATGGTATGATAATTGAGGCCTACAGCTGGATTGTTCTAAGAGCATTGGCTGGATTTTGTTTTTCCGGTTCTTACATGATCATTGAGAGTTGGTTGAACGAGCGTGTTTCAGATGAAAATCGTGGCGCGATGTTCTCTGTCTATATGATTGTTTCACAGGGTGCATTTATGTCCGGGCAATATATGCTCGTAATCGCCAATCCATCCAAAGAAACTCTCTTCATGCTGGGTGCAATTTTATATACGCTTGCTGTGATACCAACAGCGTTATCCAAAGCGCAATCACCCGCACCCCTAACGCAGGTTAAAGTTGATCTTAAGGGGATGTCCCTTAATTCACCTTCGGCTTTTATAGGTTCAATTATTGCCGGAATTCTTTCCGGTTCATTTCAAAGTTTTGCTCCTGTCTTTGGTGTGGAGCAGGGAATGTCCAGTGCAAATATAGCTAATATGATGGTATTGGTAATGTTCGGCGCCTTGGTCTTTCAATATCCACTAGGCAAATTGTCGGATATGATCGACCGCCGTTATGTAATGGTTGGGTTAAGTCTTGCAGGTACTATTGTTGGCTTTTTGATCTCGGGATATTCGGTTAATGGAGCAAACCCTCAATTGGCATTCTTTGGGTTGATGGTTCTACTTGGAGGGTTTGTTTATCCTCTTTATGGCCTAGTAAATGCCCACGCAAATGACCATGCACAACCGGAAGATTTCGTAAAAATTCCCTCCAGCCTGCTAATTCTTTATGGCATCGGGAATATGATTGGCCCATTGGTAACTGGTCCTGCAATGGAGGTTTTGGGTACAGGGGCGCTTTTCCAGATAATCGGCGCATCGCATTTTCTGTTAGCCATTCACATGACCTATCGTATTACAAGACGTGTTGCTCCGGATGATGATCAAACGATGGATTATCAGATTACACCTGTTGCAGCGCTAGCACCGACTGCAGAAAGTTATGCGCTGGATCCCCGCTCTGATGCGGAGACCTATATGTCCGATGACGATGAGACTGAGCAGTCAAACTAGTTTCTAGCCTCGCGCGGTCAAAAATGCCTTGATTGAAACCTTCGACCAAGGGTCAAGGTGTTTGGCTGCATTTTGATAGCTGTTAACAATCTCGGCAGTGATGGCATTCTTAGCTGCAAGCTCTTGCATAACATCAATGGTTGAGGATTTTGCTGCCGCAAGAATATCATTGGGGTATTCCTTGAGTTCCACCCCTTCGTTCTCAACTAGGTTTTTTAGGCTTGCTGCATTGTTCCATTCAGATTCGCCCAGTGAGAATATATTCTCGGCTACACAAGCTGTTTCAACGATTTGTTGTAGGTCCGATGGAAGCGCCTCAAATGCTGATTTCGAAACAAGCGCTTCGCCGGTTCCATTTGGTTCATGAAAACCTGGCGAATAATAAAATTTGGCAGCCTTATGGAAACCCATGGCGGAATCACTAAATGGTCCCAAAAATTCAGTTGCATCGATAACACCTGTTTTCAAGCTTATGAAAATTTCTGATGGTGGAAGACCAACTGGCAGAACACCAAGTTTGGTTAGGACTGCACCACCCAACCCAGGCATCCGAATTTTCAAGCCTTTTAAATCAGCTAAACTTTCAAGCGGTTTTTTGTACCACCCTCCCATTTGGTAGCCCGTATTTCCTGCCATAAAAGGTTTAACACCTGCAGGTTCATAAAGCTTGTCCCAAAGCGCTTGTCCGCCGCCATGATTGACCCAAGTGATATGCTCAACAGGTGTTAGACCAAATGGTGCGGCAGTAAAAATGGGTGCTGCGGAAAATTTACCTGACCAAAATAAGGGCGCAGTATGAGCCATTTGGGCAACGCCATTTGCAACAGCATCAAATGTACCAAGTCCTGGCACGATTTCTCCGGCAGCATAAAGTTTTACTTTCAGACGACCATCAGAAAGTGAAGAAATTCGATCAGCAAGCCTTTGTGCTGTTATGCCTGGTCCAGGAAGGTTTTTTGGCCATGAAGTAACCATTCGCCATTCAATTGCTGATTGTGTCAGTGAGGGTGTTGAAAGTGCAGGGAGGGTGGCTGAGCCTGCAATTAAGCCAAGTGCTGCTCGTCGAGTGGTCAGTTTATCTTTAGTCAATTTGGTTTCCCCAAAGATTGTGAAAATGATGGACAGGACCAGGGCCCTTGCCAACATTTAGTTGATCAGATGATGCGATAGAACCTGTTAGCCATTCTTTTGATTTTTGCACCGCTTCGGTCATGGCCAGGCCATGGGCAAGGTTGGAAGCGATGGCAGAAGATAACGAACATCCAGTGCCATGGGTGTTTAGAGTGTCAATTCGTTGAGCTGTAATCCAGAGCTCTTCGGAGAAGGATTTTAATAAATCAGAACAGGTTTCATCTGCACTATGCCCGCCTTTAATGAGGACTGCTTTTGCACCGCTATCTAACAAAACGTCAGCTTGTTCGATCATTTCTTGGTTGGAAGTTGAAAGTGGATGGCCCGTCAGCTTTGCACTTTCATGCAAGTTTGGTGTGAGCAAGTCTGCCATTGGCATAAGAATAGATTTTATTGCATCGACAGCGTCTTCAGCCAACAAAGGATCGCCGGATGTTGTGACCATAACCGGGTCAAAAACGATATTCTTGGCTTTGTGTTTTATCAATCCATTTGCAACGGCTTCGATCACGGGTATTTGCGAGAGCATCCCGATTTTAACCGCATCAATTTTCAGGTCAGAAAAGACAGAATCCAATTGCGCAGTGATGAAATCAGCTGGAACATCCAGAACACCGGTTACACCTAGTGTATTTTGCGCAGTTAATGCAGTTATGACACTTGCGCCGTATACCCGATTTGCAGAAAAGGATTTCAAGTCAGCTTGAATACCAGCACCACCTCCAGAGTCAGAGCCAGCAATTGTCAGTGCTATCGGGATTGAGCTCATGTTCTTACCTCTTCAATCAAATTGGCTAATTCCTTTGTTGCCACCGCAACATCATCAGCCATATATAGCGCTGATATCATGGCAACACCGTCACAACCGGCTTCAAAAAGAGATGCAATATTACCCTCATCAATACCGGCAATCGCACCGACAGGAAGATCAAAGGATCGATTTTTTAACAGGTTCGCTATCTCAGTCCAACCATGAATTCCGATTGATGATTTATTGTCTTTTGATTGGGTATCAAATACGCCGCCAACAAAAGCATAGTCCAAAATTTCAATCGGTGCCGCTTCAGCCTGTTCGTTGGTTTTGATGGAAAGCCCAATTATCGCCTCTTGTCCAAGCAATCGGCGTGCATCAGCTGCTATCATGTCTTCTTGACCCAAGTGTACACCATCCGCACCACTTGCCAGCGCTATGTCAACCCGGTCATTTACAATGAAAGGAACATTGGTTCCTTCCAGTGATTGCTTGATGGATTTCGCGTTTTCAATCATCGTGCGAATATCATTCTGCTTATCGCGATACTGGATGAGCGTTGCACCATTTTCAGCAGAAGTTTTTGCAAGTTCTGCCAAGGATCGGCCCTTGCTGCGATTGGGGTCGACAATACCATAAAGAGTAATATCAACAGCATTCACGACAACTTCGCCTTGTCTCTTAAAACACCAAGCTCGATACCATAAAGCTCATCGATGAACATTGGTGAAAATGACCCAGGTCCGCTTGATTTTTCGGCTACAATTTCGCCGGCAATGCCAAACCATAACAAGCCAGCAACACTCGCGGTCATCGGGCAATCTGTTTTGGATGAAAGAGCGGTAATTAGTGCGCCTAGCGCGCAGCCCGTGGCGATAACCTTTGCCAAGATGGGATGCCCATTGTTTACCGTGATACAAGTTGAATTATGCAATACTTGATCTTGCTCCCCCGTTTTGACAATACACGGTGCTGATTGAGCTTCTATACCAAGTGCATTTATTTCTTTTTCATTACCCCTGATGATATTTGTTCTATCCGAAATATCTTCAGCAAAACGGGCTCGAAGTTTCGAGACATTCGCCATAACTGGATCAAGTAAGACTGGAATTTGTAGCTTGTTTGCTATGGAAATGCTGTTTCCGATCGCTAGAATGCGTTCAGCATCCAGTGTGCCTAGATTAACATGCAGGACATCAGCACGAGAAGTAAAAGCTTCTACTTCATCAGGATTTGCAGTCATGGAAGGTTTGGTATTACAGGCCAGTAAGACATTCGCTGTAAAATTCTGTGCAACTGTGTTGGTTATCGAATGGATGCGTGCACCATCCCGCCTTAAGACATGGATAGTCTCAATAGCTTCATCCAACAAATTTGTTTCTGCGTCTTTATCCAAAGAACACTCCGTTTAACAAAGATGGGGGATATAAAATAGCCACCCATTCCCTACGCCGGCACAATCCGGATCAGGTTTAAAGAATTGAAGGACTGTGGTTGATAACAACCTTGACCGACTCTCAGCCTGCATCAAGCAGGCACTTCCATGAGTTAGTATTTTCTTAGACACATATTGCGGGCAAAGCAAGTGGGTTAGCTTGCCTCGTTGATCGCAGACCACAATCTTGCTGGCGTTACAGGCATATCAATGTGTGAAATTTGATATTTACGATAAAGCGCGTCAACGATTGCATTCATCACGGCAGGACAGGAACCAATGGTTCCTGCTTCTCCTGCACCTTTGATACCAAGCGCATTCGTTGTTGAAGGAACATTGCGAGTTGAAAAATCAAAACCAGGAACATTGTCAGCGCGCGGTAATCCGTAATCCATAAATGAGGCTGTTAGTAGTTGCCCTTCATCATCATAAACAACGTGTTCATTGAGGTACTGGCCAATACCCTGGACTATGCCGCCATGTATTTGACCGGCTAGCAATATGGGGTTTACCGTTACTCCAAAGTCATCAACGACGGTATATTTTACAATTTCGGTTATGCCTGTATCAGGATCAATCTCAACTTCGCAAATGTGCGTCCCATTGGGATAGGTTGCTTCTGTTTGTTTAAATTCGCCTTCACCTCTCAGATCATTTTCAGCATCTGCTGCTTTTGCAATATCTGCAAAAGAAATTACCCGATCAGTACCAACAATCCGTGCCTCACCATTGTCCAATTCAATATCCGCACTTGAAGCTTCCAATTCATCTGCAGCAATATTTTTGATCTTTTCAGCAAGTTGCTCGCTTGCTCGCACAACCGAGACACCGCCTAACGGAATTGAGCGTGAACCGCCCGTGCCACCACTATTTTCCAACTCGTCAGTATTTCCCTGACGCAGTTGAATTTTCTCGTAGTCAATTCCCAGTTTTTCAGCAGCCAGTTGTGCATAGGAGGTTGCATGTCCTTGGCCATTGGATTGGGTGCCAATTTTCAGATCAAAGGTTCCATCCTGTTTTAGCTCTACAAAGGCTGGTTCAGAACCTGCAAAGGCACAGGCTTCAATATATGTGGACATTCCAATGCCGCGAATTTTACCGCTTGTTTTGGCTTGATTGTTCCGAGTTTCAAACTCACTCCAACCTGCGTTATCCATACAGGCTCTCATGTGCTGTTCATATTCGCCCGTGTCGTACATACAGCCGCCCGGGGTTGTATAGGGTAGTTGCTCCGGCCTAATCAAATTGCGCCTACGAATTTCATCTGGTGAAACACCCATATCTCTGGCGCATTGATCAACAAGGCGTTCAATGAGGTATGCAGCTTCGGGTCTCCCGGCACCGCGGTAAGCATCTGTTGGCACCGTATGCGTGTAACTTCCCCGTATTAATGCAGCCATAATTGGGATGTCATAAAGACCCGTTGTCATTGTAATCCCGAGATAGGGAACGAACGGGCCATAAGCATGTAAATATGCGCCCATTGCCGCAATCAGATCGACATCGATCGCGAGGAATTTCCCGTTTTTATCCATGGCCATCTTGGCCGTGACAACATTGTCCCGCCCTTGCGCATCACTTACAAAATGCTCACTTCTATCGCTTGTCCATTTTATCGGGCGCCCCAGTAATTTTGCAGCGACCATACATAGCGGATATTCGCGATAGACAAATACTTTGGTGCCAAATCCGCCGCCAACGTCTGGTGTCATGACATGAATCTGCTCAAGTTCCAAGCCCAAGACGCTTGCCAATACACGGCGCTGTCCGAATACACCCTGTGAACCAACGGTTACTTCAAAGCGGCCAGCCGCCCGGGGTTGTATAGGGTAGTTGCTCCGGCCTAATCAAATTGCGCCTACGAATTTCATCTGGTGAAACACCCATATCTCTGGCGCATTGATCAACAAGGCGTTCAATGAGGTATGCAGCTTCGGGTCTCCCGGCACCGCGGTAAGCATCTGTTGGCACCGTATGCGTGTAACTTCCCCGTATTAATGCAGCCATAATTGGGATGTCATAAAGACCCGTTGTCATTGTAATCCCGAGATAGGGAACGAACGGGCCATAAGCATGTAAATATGCGCCCATTGCCGCAATCAGATCGACATCGATCGCGAGGAATTTCCCGTTTTTATCCATGGCCATCTTGGCCGTGACAACATTGTCCCGCCCTTGCGCATCACTTACAAAATGCTCACTTCTATCGCTTGTCCATTTTATCGGGCGCCCCAGTAATTTTGCAGCGACCATACATAGCGGATATTCGCGATAGACAAATACTTTGGTGCCAAATCCGCCGCCAACGTCTGGTGTCATGACATGAATCTGCTCAAGTTCCAAGCCCAAGACGCTTGCCAATACACGGCGCTGTCCGAATACACCCTGTGAACCAACGGTTACTTCAAAGCGGCCAGCTTCATTATCCCATTTTGCATGAACTGCACGCGTCTCCATGTAATTTGAGACAAGACGATTGTTGATTATCTTGAGTTCCGAAACATGCTCCGCTTTGTTGAAGGCTTCATCAGTTGCCTTCCGGTCTCCCATAAAATGGGTGAATGCCAGGTTCTTTTCGCCATCGTCATAAACAAGGACCGAGGCTTCATCTAAGGTTTTTTCTGTATCAACAACGGCTGGTAGAATTTCAAAATCAATTTCAATCAATTCGGCTGCATCTTTTGCAATTGCAACACTATCAGCAACTATAAAGCAGATTGCATCGCCCACGTGGCGCACAGTGTCTGCGCACAAAATGGGAATATCTCTGGTTGCATTCATACTGCCGTCGGGTTGTTTAATGGGAACTATGTTTGCAAGTGGTTTGAGGTCAGCAATATCATCAGCGGTCAAAACCGCATGGACACCAGGGTGAGTAAGAGCTTCAGAGGTATCCTCAATCTTGAATCTTGCATGAGCAGCAGGAGAACGAAGGACATATCCAAACAAAACATCATCATCAGTCTTGTCGTCGGTATAACAACCTTCACCTGTAATAAACGCATTGTCTTCTTTACGAAGTAGGGATGCTCCCATGCCAAATTTTGCGTGTTTTGCTTCGTTCATGAGGTCTCCAAAAGGCGGAATACAAAATAATTATATATACCCATATAGGGACAAGAAACACCTTCGTCGAGCCTGAATTCAAATACAGTTTTTGGAGTGTCTTTTTTCGTGACGTGCCGATAGACTGAGGACATGAGTCGAAAGCACCTATGAGTATCACCACAATAAAAAAAGCTTTGATCTACTGCCCAATAACGTTAAAGGCGGTATCATATTGATGTTCGCTGCCGCAGGTTTTGGAACCATGGTTGCAATGATAAAATTCGTTGGCGCTCGGCTTGATGTATTCCAGATTTTATTGGTTCGCCAAGTTGTCATGGCATTGATAGTGGCACCAACAATTTTGAAAAACTTCCCTGGAAGCTTACAGACGAATAATTTTAGTCTGCAGTTGTTGCGCATAGTTCTGGCGCTGATTGCAATGGGATTTGGGTTTACAGCAGTTGTCAATATGCCATTTGCAGATGCAACGGCAATCGGATTCGCAAAGAGCTTCTTTGTTACAATTTGTGCAATCTTCTTTCTAAACGAAGTCATCGGCATAAGGCGCTGGTTTGCAGTAATTATTGGTTTTATTGGCGTGCTTATCGTCCTACGCCCCGGTTTTGATGGTTTCACGATCTATGGTGTCTATGCCCTTATAGGTTCAGCGGGAGCAGGGGCTGTCATGGTTGTAATTCGAATTTTAACCCGCACCGAATCCGCAACATCAATACTCACCTATCAGGCTTTGGGGGTAGGGCTCGCCGTTGCATTTCCTGGAATGTGGTTCTGGCTTTGGCCAACACCGCTTGAATGGGCATTGCTGGTTGGCATGGGCATAATTTCTTATTTTGCCCAAATGCTGAATATTATTGCCTATAAATATGGCGAGGCATCGGTAATGGCATCACTGGATTATGTGCGATTGATTTATTCCGTATTTTTTGGATGGGTTTTGTTTGAAGCATTACCTGATATCTGGACCTGGATGGGCGCAATGATCATTATCTTCGCTTCAATTTATACAATTCATCGGGAAAGCAAAAAGAAACAGATAATAATCAGTACCGCAGAAGGTCGGGGGAAAACCCCCTAGTCCAATAGACCATTTAGATCGCTCAATATGCTCTTGGGTGTCAAATCCAGATATTCGTCCGGTTGGTTGGTGCGATTTATCCAATTGCATGAAAATCCAAAAGCAGTTGCCCCAGCGATATCCCAACGATTTGAGGACTAAAATGCAACTTGGTTTGGCTCGATGTTATATTTATCGATAGCCATCTTGTAGGTGGCTGGATCTGCCTTGAAAATTCCAATGTCATCAATTGAAAATTGATCGTCCAATATATCTGTCAATCCAGCGTGTTCAACTGCTGATGAAAGCATTTTTGGTGAGCCATTCGAAAGTATGGCAGTTTTTACGCTTTTTTCTTTCAGTTTTTTGAGTACCAATGGCACTTCTGCATAACAATCCAGTGTCATATAAGCATCGAGTAATGTCTGTTTGCAATCAAGATTGCTGCCTGGCGTTACTGCAAGTGCAAAATCCAATGCCTCAGCAGTTAGTTGCCAAAAATCCTTATAACGGTCCATGGTGGTGCGGACCCAAGTATATTCCAATTGCTTATTGCGCCAAACTTCTGAAACCCGTGCAGGGTTTTCACCAACAATATCAAAATGCCGGGAAACCGCTGAATGCACATCAAAAAGCGTTCCATAGGCGTCGAAAACATAGGCTTTATACATTTGGCCACTCCAAAAAGTTTCATTTAACTGAACTCTACCCATTGGCAAAATGGAACGAAAGTCCTAATTAGTTATATTATAATAATGCACACCATTCTTGGAGTTATAAAATGGCTTTCGAACTTCCCGATCTTCCTTATGCATACGATGCACTTGGCCCATACATGTCTGCTGAAACATTAGAGTTCCATTACGACAAGCACCATATGGCTTATGTAACCAACGGCAATAATTTGCTTGAAGGCTCTGGCCTTGAAGGCAAGTCTCTAGAAGACATCGTCCGTGAGAGCCATGGCAACAACGCTGGCCTGTTTAACAATGCTGCACAGCACTATAACCATGCTCACTTCTGGCATTGGATGAAAAAAGATGGCGGCGGTAACAATTTGCCGGGCGCTCTTCAATCAGCAATTGATTCTGATCTCGGCGGCTATGACAAATTTAAAGCTGACTTCATGGCTGCTGGCGCAACTCAATTTGGTTCTGGTTGGTGCTGGATTGCTGTTAAAGATGGCAAACTGGAAATTATGAAAACACCAAACGGTGAAAACCCGCTTGTTCACGGTGCCACACCAATATTGGGTTGTGATGTATGGGAGCACTCTTATTATATAGATTATCGCAATGCGCGACCAAAATATTTGGAAGCTTTTGTTGATAGCATGATCAACTGGGATTATGTGCTTGAGCTATATGAAGGTGCAACCAGCTAAGGGCCTGGTGCGAAATTAACGCTTCGATTTTTATGACTTGTAGTCTGGGC
>JAALLB010000041.1 GCA_011087745.1 Hyphomicrobiales bacterium
AGCCTGAAACGTCAACCCCAAATAATCAGATTTTCAAGGACTCGGAGTATAAATGGTGAAACAGTTGGTGTCGTAAACAGCCCATGTCATTCGCACAGGTTGGGAAAATCACTGGCTCTTGCGCATGTTGCACCAAGTGCAGCCGCAGCTGGCACCAGGCTTGATCTAAACGGGGGCGAAATAAGTACCACTGCTACAGTGGTTGCAATGCCGATTTATGATCCGCAAAAAAAAGCAAACCCATCAAGATTGAGGACGGTTATTTCTTGTATTGAGTGAAATTATTGCTGTTCCGCATGGCTATGTGCTCACCAGCAGTAATTTTCTCATAGTGTCCAGAAGTATAACTGAAGTCAGACGGGTCGATGATCGTTTGGCTGGCGGGATCGCAAAATACCGGTATTGAATAGCGAGCAGTTTTGTTACGATTGATAACACGGTGCTTCGTTGAGATTAAGTGACCATCGGTCCAGCGCTCCAGCAAGTCACCAATATTGCAAACAAAACTGCCTTTGATTGGCGGCGCTTCTATCCATTCATCAGATTGATTTAATACCTGCAAGCCACCTTGCATATCCTGCAGTAAAATTGTCAGAACCCCAAAGTCTGTATGGGAGGCTGCCCCGAAACGTTGTTCGAGTTCGTCTTCAGCATTCATGGGCGGATAATAAACCAATTGCCCGCGGCCCAGCGGTTTTTCATAAGCTGCTGCAAAGAATTCTTTTGGTTTCCCAAGTCCAAAGGCGAGGGCACTTAATGCAGTACGGCTAAGTGAAATGACTGCGTCATAATAAGGTAGCAAATCCCGGCGGAGAAATGGAGCAACATCGTCGGGCCATTGGTTTGGAAATACCATGGGAATGCCAGCTGCAACATCAGGATCATTGCTATCCACTTCCCAACCCCAAAAGAATACCTCTTTGGCATCATGGGTTTTGGCGCCTTCCAACCGGGTCATACCTTGGCCCATCCATCCTCGTTGGTTTTTATCTACAGCAATAGTTGATTTGTCCTCCACCGATAGATTGAAAAAGCGTTCTGAAGCAGCAAATGCCTTTTCAATTAGCTGCTCAGGTATCCCATGCCCCTTGATATAAAAGAAGCCAACCGATTTTGCAGTGTGAACCAGCTCTCGTGCAATTTCAGAAAACCCATCTTCCGTATTTATCGCAGAAATATCGATGACCGGGATTTGATCAAAGCCGGTAGGTTTTGCAGTCGCAAACTTGGCTTCAGGCATTGGATTACTCTTCTCGATTAACAAAGCTGAGATCGAGAGCTTAAACGTCACTCGCATTTTTACAAGCGGTTATGAAAAGTGAATATTCACATGTTTCGGAATGCCAGATATTGCATATAGTGCAGAAGTCGACATCAAATTTCTAACTAGTGTTATTGGGGTCGAAAAGATAGGGGGATTTGAGGCCATGAGCGCTTTGATAGTTTTTGATTTTGATGGCGTCATCGCTGACAGTGAATATTTGGCCAACGTGTTACTTGCAGAAATTGTGACGGAACTTGGCAAGCCAACCACCGTAGAGGACTGTTACAAGTTGTATATGAGGAAACGGTTTGAGGAAATCACTGCATCCATAGAAAAATCAGTTGGTCACGCAGTCTCTGCTGATTTTCCGGCTGAATATCAACAACGAACCCTTTCGCTTTTCCGAGATAAACTGGTCGCTGTAGAAGGAGCACGAGAATACATTGATCAGTTTAAAGCACTGCCACAATGCATTGCATCATCTTCCTCACCAGACCGGCTTGCTGTTTGTTTGGAAGTATTGCAACTGCAGGACTTTTTTGGCCCAAACGTATTCAGTGCCTCCAACGTCGAGCGAGGAAAGCCACATCCTGATGTTTTCCTCCATGCGGCAAGCACAATGGGCGTTGATCCATCCAATTGTTTGGTAATTGAGGATAGCGCATCTGTAGTGAGAGCGGGCATAGCTGCTGGAATGACTGTAATTGGATTAACAGCCGCATCTCACATTCAGCCCGGACATAGGAAGAATCTCTTTTCTGCAGGTGCTCAGTACGTTGCAGATTCTTTTAGTGAAGTCGAAGAAATCACAAATCAGTTTTTGAAGTGACCATTTTCATAGCCACAGTTGAATTGTGGCTTATTAAACCAAAGAACCATGCAATGATGATTGAACCAGAATTAACCTGCATTTCCCAATAACACTTGCGACTTAGCTTTGGCTCTGCTATTGCCATTCGCAAACGTTGAATGGGTTTTGTGCACCTTGCTTTTTGGCAACCTTTGCAACAAAAACCCGGTCCTCTTCGGAACATCAATTTACTCCGGTGCTGTCTGGAAAACAGGCAAACAAAAGCATTGGAAACAACATGAAACAGGTTTGAACAAATGCAAGTTACAGAAACCCTCAATGAAGGCTTGAAACGCGAAATCAAAATCGTTGTCGCCAAAGAAGACATGACGTCTCAACTGGAAGCCAAGCTTGAAACTCTAAAAGGTCAGGTTAAGCTAAACGGTTTCCGTCAGGGTAAAGTGCCGAAATCGCACCTACAGCAGATGTATGGCAAGCAAGCTATGGCTGAAATTGTAAACGAGTATGTGTCGACACGTACAGGCGAAGTGCTTAAGGAGCGCGAAGAGCGTGCAGCTCAGCAGCCAGAAATCAACATGACTGAAGACGAAAAAGAAGCAGAAGAAATTCTTGCTGGTAAAAAAGACTTCGAATTCACCATGAGCTATGAAGTAATTCCGGAAATCAACGTTCCTGAGCTTGAAAAGCTAAAATTGACGCGCCCAGTTGTTGAAGTGAGTGACAAGGAAGTTGACGAGCAGATCGAAAAGATCGGCGACAACATGAAGCCTTATGAAGAGAAAAAGGGCAAAGCTGCAAAAGGCGATCGCGTTAACATGAACTACCTTGGCAAGATTGATGGCGAGCCATTCGAGGGCGGCGCTGACAATGATGCGCAATTGGTCATAGGTTCTGGCCAGTTTATCCCGGGCTTTGAAGATCAGCTAACTGGCACAAAAGCAGGCGATGAAACAGTAGTAAAAGTGAAATTCCCTGAAGAATACGGCGCAAAGCAACTTGCTGGCAAAGATGCTGAATTTGATGTGACAGTGCTTAAAATTGAAAAGCCAGGTAAACTGGAAATCAACGATGAGTTCGCAACAAAGCTAGGCATGGAAAATGTTGAGAAACTAAAAGAGGCTGTTCGCGGTCAAATTGAAGGCCAATACACATCTTTCTCACGTGCCAAAATCAAACGCGAAATACTTGATACTCTGGACAAGAAAACCAAAATGGAATTGCCAGAGAAAATGGTTGAGCAAGAGTTCAGCAATATCTGGACGCAAATGAATGCTGAGCTGGAAAAATCAGGCAAAACATTCAAAGACGAAGGTACGACTGAAGCAAAAGCCAAGAAAGAATACCAAACATTGGCAGAACGTCGCGTTCGTCTGGGTCTGGTACTCGCTGAAATTGGTGAGAAATCAGATGTTCAAGTGACAGATGATGAAATGCAGGCAGCAGTTTACCAGCAAATTCAACAATATCCTGGTCAAGAAGAGCAAGTGCTAAACTACTTCAAGGAAAACCCGGATGCAGTCGTTGGTCTGCGCGCTCCGCTCTACGAAGATGAAGTTATCGACTTCATTCTAGAAAAGGCTGAAGTAAAAGAGAAAAAAGTCAGCAAAGATGAGCTGATGAAAGAAGATGACGACGAAGCATAAGCTTCAACATTCATTTGGATCAAATTTGAAACCCCGCATGAAAATGCGGGGTTTTTTCTTTTGAGCCTTACAAATTTTACATGCTTGCACGGTGGTGTTTTTCCAGCATAGACTTGCCCAATTGAAGATGTTGGATGTCAGGAGCAAATTATGAAGGAAGATACGGGAAATAGTTCTAATGTTTCATCGGATAGTCTGACTGAGGTTCCGGCAGCTTCTCCAAGAAGTTTTTTAGGGTTTCCATTGGCAATGGATTTGGACAATCTGGATGCGGATATTGCTATTCTGGGAGTGCCGCATGGCTTGCCATATAGTGTAGATGATCTGGCCGATGATCAAAGTCGTGCACCTGATGCGATAAGGCAAAATGCTCAAGATGCAGCCTGGGAAGAACCAAGAACTCGCACTCACTTTGATTGGGATTTGGGTGGACCTTTATTGGACGATCGCCCAATAAAGGTCGTTGATTGTGGAAATGTTACGTCAGATAAATTCGATCCCCATGAACATTATCGACGAGCTGAAGCTGCTGCTGAGAGGATATTCAATTCTGGTGCTACATTGATTACGCTTGGTGGTGATCACGGCATTCCGATACCCATTATGCGGGCTTTGCCAAAAGATGAAAAAGTGACGCTTATTCAAATCGATGCCCATATGGATTGGAGCGATACTGTCGATGGTGTCCATGATGGGTATTCCAGCCCAATACGGCGCGCGTCCGAAATGGACTGGATTGGTGACATCTTTCAAATCGGCCTGCGCGGAGTTGGCAGTGCAAGAACCAGCGAAATTGAAGACGCAAAGGCATATGGTGCTAACTTGATATCAGCCTATGAAATGCATGAAATTGGCATTCAAGCTGTGTTGGATAGAATTCCGGAGGGAGGAAAGTTTTATTTAACCGTTGATGCAGATGGAATGGATCCAACAATTATGCCAGCGGTTATTGCACCTACTCCTGCGGGATTGAGCTGGTTGCAAATTCGCCAGCTGATCCACGGTTTGGTTAAAAAGGGCCGGGTTCTCGGGATGGATCTGGTCGAGATATCTCCATCACGTGACGTCGGAAACCTAACACTGGTGCATGCAGAAAGATTGATCTGTAATTTCATTGGAGCAACTGTGCGAGCAGGGTATTATGATTGAGTTGGTGCTAAAAAAATTACCAGACGAGGAACGCTATGAATTTTGAAGTTCTAATTCCGATTATTTTGGCATTTTTCATCGTTACGGTCTCTCCAGGACCGGCGAACATTGCTGTTGCAACCGTTGCAATGAGTTCGGGCCGCCGCAATGGATTGCTTTTTGGGCTGGGATTGTCAATTGGACTCGCATTTTGGGGCGTAATTGCAGCAACAGGACTTGGGGTGGTATTGCAAGCGTCGGAACTCGTATTGCTTGCCTTGAAGGTTTTGGGTGGTGGATATTTGCTTTGGTTGGCATATCAATCAGCAAAATCGGCTGCCAAACCAATTGAAAAAAATGCAAAACCACAATCGGAAGGACGCTGGTTCTTGCGGGGACTAATCCTCAATCTCTCAAATCCCAAAGCCGTTGTAGCCTGAATGGCAGCACTTTCCATGGGATTGGGAACAAACAACACTGTGTCACAAGTCGTTGCGGCGACCGGTATTTGTATTGCCATAGGTTTTGCAAATTACACAGGTCACGCTGTGGCCTTCTCATTCTCCAGTATCATGTCCGGCTACCAGCGGTTTCGCAGATTGATTGAAGGAGTTGTTGCGGGATTGTTTGCACTAGCAGGGTTTAGTTTAATCAAATCTGCATTTTCCCGCTGAACAAGCTTGGGCCAAGAGCAGGGGTGCTGGCTTAAATGATCTAGAAGATTAGTCCCGTTTCATCTTGGAAATAACGCTCTGCATCAAATCTAGGAATCGAACCTGATCCTGTTCATCCAACCCAGAAAGCGCTTCGCTGTTTATTTGCCGTGCAGCTTGATAGGCATCGTCTTTGATAATCGTTGCCTTTTTAGTCAGCCAAATTTGCTGAACTCTGGAATCTATAGGATGTTTGGTTCTTTTTACTAAGCCATCACGCTCCATGCGGGTCAAAGTGTTTGCCAGTGTCGCTTGTTCTATATCAAGTTTTTCCAGCAATTCTCGTTGGGTGATACCGTCTTTTTCCCACAATTCTAGAAGAATAGGGAACTGTCCGGTCACAATTCCCAGGGGCTGAATGCGTTGCTGTAGCTCTTTTGCGAACAACCGCGCCATGTGGTTGATGAGATATCCAGCTGATTTTTCTTTTTCAAAGGTCATGTGCGTTTTTACACTTGTATAGCATGCTATGCAATGATATATAGCATGCTATGGAAATTACCAACTGAAAGGAAATACCATGTCCACATTTGAAAACCTAGACCCAATAGTATCGCTTGCAGATCAGATGAATGCTGATGAAGAACCAATTGTTCTAATAAACTTGTTTACAGTGGATGCAACTGATGAAGACGCGTTGCTTAAAGCCTGGGCGCATGACGCTGATTTTATGAAAGAACAACCCGGATATATTTCAACGCAACTCCATAAGGGAATTGCCGGCAGTTCTACCTTCATCAATTACGCAATTTGGCAGGATGTAGAGAGTTTTCGCAATGCCTTCACCAACCCTGAATTCCAACGCCGCATAGCAGATTACCCGGCAAGTGCTGTAGCAAAACCGCATCTGTTTAAAAAACTGGCCGTTGAAAACCACTGCGTTGCTTAAATCGGAAGAATTGCTGCGACAAGTTGATTTGCCTGGGATTAGTAGAGAAATTAGTTCAACTAAATCACAACAATTTCTCTACTGACCCGGGTGCTCAACAGTTCTGCGCCATATGCTCGAACGACAATATTTTCTTCATGCACCATCATTTTCCCAGGTGCAAATTCATAGCCAGGCTCTAAGGTGAGTACCATGCCTTCTTGCAACACTGTTTGGTCAAACGCTGCATGAGATGGATGCTCTGTTAATTGCATGCCCAAACCATGCCCCAGACGGCCAACGCTTCCGGCATCATCCCCCAACCCCATGGCTTTATTCATGGTTTGGAATAGTTCGGCGCAGGTTGTACCGGGTTTGCAAATTTCCAATCCGGCTTCTGTCGCATCCCAGATTATGCGGTGGGCATCAGCAACTTCTTCAGATGGCATGTCGATTGAATAATTCTGGTCGAAATCACAAAAATATCCGTCCCAAATGCATCCCGTATCAAGGATAACAACATCGCCAGATTGAAGTTTGCGCTGCGAAGGAGGAGAGATGATATCACCATAGCCGCCCGAACCCGATCCACCCACCAAGTATGAAACATCATCAACACCTTGATTCAACAACTCGTGTTTCATTGCCTGAAAGGTCTCGCGATCTGACATTCCCATGGAAACAAACTCTGGAACCTGAAGGAAAGCGCGAGATGCTGCTTGTGCCGCATAGCGAATTTTATCGATTTCTGCTTCAGATTTTACAACCCGCAGCCCGCGAAAGAGTTCGTTGCAATCCTGAATTGGATTCCCCTTAAGCAGGGTAACCAGCCTTTCGTAATCAGCCAATGGCATTCGAAGATGAGATTCAGCACCTTTCATTACGCCTATCGTGCAATTGCTACCGGCAATTTCGCTCAATGTATCGGCCAATAGCGATACGCCATCATCATCCGGATTTGGTGCGTCCCAGGTCCGGATATCTTTAACCCAGGTATTAGACATGCAAGCACGGCCAATTTCCGGAATTACAGCTATGGGTTTGCCAGAAGCAGGAATAATCATAAACCACGGCCGGGTCGGGCTTTGCCAAAATTGGGACAGAAAGCCGGAGAAATAGCGCACTTCAGGTTCTGTGTTGAGCAATATGGCAGACAAACCCTGCTCTTGCATTTGGGTTTGGGCTTCAGCGAGGCGTGTTTCAAATTCTGAAACAGCAAATCCGCGAGATGGTTCTATCATTCTATTGTACCTGATATTCTTTTTGACGTTGGAGCGCATGTTTCAACAAGAGTGAATTGATAACACACGAACTGCATTATTTGGAAACCAGATTAGCTTATGAATTTGAAGAATGGGAGACAAATTGCGTCATGCCTGTTGAAAAATCTGTTCAAACCACGCAAAGAAAGAGCAGAATTTGTAAAAGGAACAAAAGATGCCGCCGATAAAGGTTGGAAGCAGAAAAATTGGCCCCAATGAAGAACCGTTTATCATTGCTGAAATGTCTGGCAATCATAATGGTTCAAAGGAGCGGGCAATTGAAATAATCAAACGCGCTGCGCAAACCGGCGTGGATTGTCTCAAGTTCCAGACCTATACAGGTGATACCATTACACTTAACTCCACGAAAACAGACTTCGTCATAAATGATGAAAAGAGCTTATGGAATGGACGCCAGATCCATGGACTGTATGACGAAGCTCATACACCGTGGAAATGGCATGAAGAGTTGTTTCAAACTGCCAACGATCACGGTGTGATTGCGTTCTCATCACCATTTGATGAAACAGCAGTAGACTTTTTAAATGATCTTGGTGTTCCAATGTTCAAGGTCGCATCTTTTGAAATCACTCATTTGCCGCTTATCCGGAAAATTGGTCAGACAGGCAAACCCGTCATAATTTCGACTGGCATGGCAAGCATGGAAGAAATTGAAACAGCCATCCAAACTGCAAAAGAGAGTGGCACGGATGATATCATCATTTTGAAGTGTACAAGCCAATATCCGGCCAATGCATCTGACGCGAATTTGGAGACAATTGCGGATATGACTGAGCGGTTTGGTGTTCAGGTTGGTCTTTCTGACCACACGCTGGGGATAGGCGTTGGAATTGCCGCAATTGGTTATGGTGCCACGGTTATCGAGAAGCACTTTACAATTGATCGCGCAGAAGGCGGCGTTGATAGTGAATTTTCTATGGAACCGCATGAAATGAAATTGCTCAAGGAGGAAACCTCCAGAGCCTGGCATGCTCGCGGCAAGGTTCATTATGATGGAACCGAGAACGAACAAAAGTCCAAACAATTTAGGCAATCGATATATCCTTCCCGCGATATTGCAGAAGGAGAGGTATTCAGTGCTGACAATCTAAAGATATGTCGACCTGGTTTGAGTCTGTCGCCATCAAGCTGGGACGAGTTGATCGGCAAGCGGGCAAAACGGGCAATTGAGATGGGTGATCGACTGAATTCGGACGATTTATAGTCTTTATAGTAACCCTAATTAACTCTGAGCTCCTTTACCCCTTTAATTTGTGTGCGCCATACCCTATTTTAACCGCTAACTTACAGATTCGCGGCAGCTTGAAGGGGCCAAGACACAATGAAAGATCCAATCGAAACATACATGAACCTTGTGCCCATGGTTGTAGAGCAATCCGCTCGTGGCGAGCGTGCATATGACATCTTCTCAAGATTGTTAAAGGAACGCGTAATCTTTTTAACCGGACCAGTTGAAGACGGTATGGCGACACTTATATGTGCGCAGTTGCTTTTCCTGGAAGCTGAAAATCCGAAAAAAGAGATCAACATATATATCAATTCACCAGGTGGTGTAGTGACAGCGGGCATGGCAATTTACGACACAATGCAGTTTATCCGCCCACCAGTATCGACGCTTTGCATGGGGCAGGCTGCTTCTATGGGCTCATTACTTCTTTGTGCAGGTAACAAGGATATGCGATTTGCGTTGCCAAATGCTCGCATCATGGTTCACCAACCGTCAGGCGGGTTCCAGGGTCAGGCATCTGATATCGAGCGCCATGCCCAAGACATTATTAAAATGAAGCGCCGTTTAAACGAGGTTTATGTAAAACATACGGGTCAAGATTACGAAACAATCGAAAAGACACTTGATCGCGACCACTTCATGACCGCTGATGAAACAAAAGAATTCGGTATTATCGACGAAGTTCTGGAGCAGCGCGCAGTTGCCGATGATGAATAAAACGTTTTAAATAGAATTGTAGGGTGTTTCTTTCTGTTAAGCCTATGTGAATGTTTTATGAAGTATACCCATCCTACTCCAAAACCCGAATGTTTTGGTGTGATATGATACGAAAG
>JAALLB010000042.1 GCA_011087745.1 Hyphomicrobiales bacterium
TGAAACGTCAACCCCAAATAATCAGATTTTCAAGGACTCGGAGTATAACCAAAATAATTTCCGGAGATGTTTCATGACAATTTCAGTTGGCGATACAATGCCTGATGCAACCTTCACCGCCATGGGTGAAGAGGGACCCACAGAGGTAAAATCGGCGGATCTTTTTTCTGGCAGAAAAGTTGTTCTTTTTGCAGTACCTGGCGCTTTCACGCCAACCTGCCACAATGATCATCTTCCTGGATTTGTTGAAAAATCAGATGAGCTCAAGGCAAAGGGTATTGATGAAATTGCAGTTGTTTCTGTCAATGATGTTTTCGTCATGGATGCCTGGCATACAGCAACAAACAGCGACGACATGATTACGTTTCTTGCGGATGGCAGCGGCGATTTTACAAAATCAATCGGCATGGAACTCGACCTTACGGAACGTGGCCTTGGTGTGAGGTCACTAAGGTTTGCAATGGTAGTCGACGACGGTAAGGTTAGTGTATTGAATGTTGAAGATGTGCCTAGCAGTGCCAAAGCTTCCAGCGCAGAAATATATTGGCCGCTCTTTAATTTATTTATAATCTTCCATACCATGGCGGGCGAGCTCGTCCGCCTTTTCATTCTCTTCGTGACCAGCGTGCCCCTTTATCCAGTGCCAGTTGACCTTGTGGCGTGAAACAGCTTCATCCAGCGCTTGCCACAGCTCAACGTTTTTCACTGGCTTTTTATTTGCTGTTTTCCAACCGTTTTTCTTCCAGCCGAATATCCAGCCCGTCATTCCACCTTTGACGTATTGGCTATCAGTTGTCAGTTCCACGATGCATGGTTTTTTCAACGCGTTAAGCGCTTCAATGGCCGCCGTCAATTCCATTTGATTATTGGTTGTATCTGCCTGGCCGCCATAAAGTTCTTTTTCTTTATCGCCGTATCGAAGAAGTGCCCCCCATCCACCGGGGCCCGGATTTCCGGAACAAGCGCCGTCCGTCCAGATCTCAACGGTACCCATTAGACATCAGCTCCGAATTCAGAGGCAGAATTCACCGATTGGTGGAACTTTAATTTTGCTATGTACTCAGCAGGGTTTTTTGGCGTCACAAGTGCGCCTTCCGGTACATTTAACCAATCGTACAATCTGGTAAGCAGGAAACGCAGTGCTGAACCACGGCACAAAATTGGCAGTGCCTGATATTCATCTTCACTGATAGACCGCATGAAATTATATCCCTTAAGCATTGCCTGAGCCTTGGTTACATTAAACGAATGATCAGGTTCAAAACACCAGGCATTGATGCAAATGGAAATATCAAAGGCCAGGACATCATTACAGGCGAAATAAAAATCAATGATACCTGACATTTTGTCCTTGAGGAAAAATACATTGTCGGGAAACAGATCTGCGTGAATGACCCCTGTTTTTAACCCCATTGGCCAATTTGCCTCAAGGTATGTCAGTTCATCTTCAATAAGCTTAGACAGCCCGCTTGCTACCGTATCAGAACCTTGTCCTGACATCTCATATAGCGGTCTCCAATTATCTACTGTAAGTGCATTTGGTCGCTTGATTTCAAATCCTTCACCCGCAAGATGCATTTGCGCGAGCGCTTCACCCAATTGCCTGCAATGCGATGTAGATGGGCGCCTTACGGAGTTACCATCCAGATAGCTGATAATGGCTGATGGACGTCCTGCAAGGGTTGAGAGCTGCTTACCGTCATTCATTGGTATGGGCTGTGGACATTCCAGTCCGTTTTTCGCAAGATGTTCCATCAAGCCGAGAAAAAATGGTAGATCATCAACATTCACCCGTTTTTCATAGAGTGTCAAAATATGCATGCCTGCATCTGTTGAAAGCAAGTAGTTGGAATTTTCAACACCTTCTGCAATCCCTTTTAGAGAATGCAATTCTCCAATGTCATACTGCTTTAGGTATTCAACCAATTCTGCATCAGGGATTTCTGTATAAACTGCCATATTTAGTTTGCACCATTCACAAATGCCATGTCAGCAGATGTCAATTCAGTATCACGCAGATCACGGGCAACGAGGAACTCTTCATCCTCTTTAACAGTTTCAACCAGGTTTAAAGACATGTCATACCGCTCACGGAATGCTTCGATGATCTCATTGACCAAAATTTCCGGCGCCGATGCTCCAGCCGAAAGACCAACTGCAGCTGCACCCTCAATTTCATCCCACGGTATATCGGCTGCTTTTTGAACCAACATGGAATTTTTTGCTCCGGCCCTAATTGCAACTTCTACCAGGCGTTTTGAGTTGGACGAATTAAGTGCACCAACAATCAGGAAATGATCCGCTCCTTTTGCAGCTAGTTTAACAACTTCTTGGCGATTTGTGGTCGCATAACAAATTGATTCCGCAGCAGGTGCCTGTAGGCTCGGAAAGCGTTTTGTAAGTGCATTGATCACTTCAGCCGTATCATCAACCGACAAGGTGGTTTGGGTCACGTATCCAAGCGCATCAGAATCTTTTGGTACATAGCTATTGGCCTGTGCCACGTCTTCGATGAGGGTCATTTCATTGGCCTCAACCTGACCCATTGTTCCAATGACCTCGGGATGTCCCGCGTGCCCAATCAATAATACGTGCCTACCCTGCCGAATATGACGTATCGCTTGTTTATGTACTTTGGAAACAAGTGGGCAAGTAGCATCAAGGTAATGCAGGTTTAGGTTTTGTGCATTCTGCGGAACAGAACGTGGAACACCGTGGGCAGAAAAAATAACCGGTTGGTCAGTTGGCGGGATCTCGTCGAGCTCTTTTACAAATATTGCACCTTGCTGCTCCAGGCCTTCAACCACGTATCTGTTGTGAACGATCTCATGACGAACATAAACCGGGGCACCATATTTTTTTAAGGCAAGCACAACCATTTGGATCGCGCGATCAACGCCGGCACAAAAACCGCGCGGACCGCAAAGTTGTA
The DNA here is from genome assembly GCA_011087745.1 of Hyphomicrobiales bacterium. GTDB lineage: Bacteria > Pseudomonadota > Alphaproteobacteria > Rhizobiales > Rhizobiaceae > JAALLB01. The sequence continues at coordinate 2,933 of JAALLB010000042.1, forward strand.
ATTCCAGTTTTTGCTTTTTTTCAGTCATTTTGGTTGCCTACGCGAATAAAGAAAGAAGCTGCCTACACCCAAGAGTGCCAGCGCCAAACCATACCACGTTACAGCATACTGCAAATGGCTGTTTGGAAAAGAAATAATGGTTGTTCCACCTTTTGGCCAGCCCCCTGGATTGGGCGCGGCATCTACATCCACAAAGAAAGGAACGAACTCGCGTCCCTCATCCTTTCCCATTAAATTCACGAACACATTGTAATCACGCCAATATAACTCACGCTCATCCGGATTATTTTCGGGAAACCAACCATTTGGCTTTTCCTTTTCAGGTACCCGCACAAAACCCTTTATGGATTGCTCACCGCTCACCTGCCCATATAGTCGCTTTTCCGGCTCTTTCATATCGAAAGGTACAAAGCCCCTATTTGCTATCAGATATTTTCCACTATCCAACAGCATTGGGGTATGCACATTCCAGCCAGAACGACCCTCTTTGCTAGTTGTAAAAAAGTAAACTTCCCTGGAATGATCATAAGTGCCCTTAGCTGATATTGGGCTATAGGGCCAATTGTCTTCGAGCATTTTCCGATCAAGAAAATTACTGATTTCCATAGGTGCGAGAGAAGTGTGCTGCTCCACTTTGGCAATCAATGCCTCTTTCCAATAAAGGCGTTTTACTTGCCAGGTTCCCAAGCCGCAAAGCACAGCAATTCCAACAATCATCGAGGCAACAATTACAATTGTAGAAACTCTCATCTTCACTTGCCTGAATTGTCCAGAGCACCCTGCTCTGCCTTGGTTTGATATTGAAGCGCAATCATAATGCCCTTTGCGAACTGCAAGCCCCATATTGAAAGAATAGTGATTAGCGGTATCCAAAGGAACATATGTACCCAGATTGGCGGAGAAAAAGAACTTTGAACTGCCATCGCCAATGCTGTAACCAAAAAGCCAATTATCAAAATTACAAAGACCGCTGGTCCATCTCCTGAATCGATAAACTCGTAATCCAACTCGCAATTCATGCAGGCATTGCCGGGCTTTAGGATGCTGGTAAATAGCTTTCCTTCACCGCACCTTGGACAACATCCACGCAGTCCCACTTGCGTTGGAGTTGGGGCCAGATACAGAGCCTCATCTTTATGTTTTTTATTGCCTGCCATTATGATTTTCTTATAAACGAAAAAGGCGGCCAATGTGACCGCCTTTTGTTAAATCATGTGCAATTTGGTTAGTGCGCTGCGATTGTTGCGCCAGCACTTGCCCAGACATAAACTGCGCAGAACAGGAACAACCAAACCACGTCAACAAAGTGCCAGTACCAGGCAGCAGCCTCAAATCCAAAATGCTGTTTTGGAGTAAAGTGACCAGCCATTGCGCGGAATAAACATACCAGGAGGAAGATTGTTCCAACTAATACATGAAAGCCGTGGAAACCGGTCGCCATAAAGAATGTGGCACCATAAATTGATTCAGAGAATGTGAATGGTGCGTGCGCGTATTCATAGCCTTGTACGAAGCTGAAGAAGATACCAAGAAGAACCGTAATCAAAAGCATCCATTTTAGCGTGCTGCGATCATTCTCGATTAGCGCATGGTGTGCCCAGGTCACAGTTGTACCTGAAAGAAGCAGAATAACGGTGTTAAACAATGGCAGGTGCCAAGGGTCAAGAACCTCAATTCCTTGAGGAGGCCAAATTCCGCCCGTATGTTCTACACGTGCAACTTGTGCCAGTTCACCCGGGAAAAGACTTGCATCAAAGAATACCCAGAACCAGGCAACGAAGAACATCACTTCAGAAGCGATGAAAAGCAACATGCCATAACGCAAATGTAGAGCAACAACAGGGGTATGATCACCCTGGTGCGCTTCCTTGATGGTATCAGCCCACCAAGCGTACATTGTATAAAGTACGAGTGCTATCCCAACATAAAATATCCATGGGCCAGCCGCTGCAAAATTTATACCGGCTACAACAAATTCGCTCTCAGCTAGAGAACGCATCCAAGCAATACCGCCAATTGCAGTAATCAAGCCTGCTGTGGCGCCAATTAGTGGCCATGGGCTAGGATCGATGATGTGATAATCGTGGTTTACGTTATTACCGTCAGCCATTTTATGCTCCTGAATTCGAATCCGTAAAACGGACTTTTTTTTTGTTTATATCTTCTCGTTATTAGTTTGAATAGCCGCTTCTTCAGCTTTAATTTCTGCTTCTATGGCTCTTTCTTCATTTCGATCTGCAAGTGCGTCTTCAATGGAAGTTTCGCTCTCATAGAAAGTATAGGAAAGTGTTATTGTATTTAGCGCCTTCATTGCCTTTTCCTGATCCATTTCGGGATCAACATAGAAAACGACTGGCATATCCAGTGTCTGGCCTGGTTCAATGTAGGTGTCCGTGAAGCAAAAGCATTCGATCTTATTAAAGAAAACGCCTGCGGCTTGCGGAGTGACATTAAACGTTGCCATGCCAACGATCGGTTTATCAGAAAGATTTTTAGCAACGTAGTTGATAATCATCTTCTCGCCCATCTTGATGGAAACTTCGCGCTGCTGTGGTTCAAACTCCCAATTCAGGACTGAAGCTGTATTAGCATCAAAGCGAATATTGATATCACGATCAATAATGCTAACACCGTCGGCAGCTTGCGCATCTACCTGTTGGGTTGTGCCGCCATAACCTGTTACCTGACAAAACAACTGGTACAAGGGAACAGATGCATAAGCCAATCCGCCCATGCCAAGAACCATGGCAATGCACATGACAACAATCCGAGAATTGTTCTTCTCGTTGCTCTGGCTCTGATTGAGCGTATTTGTATCAATCATACTCATTGATAAAACTTAAGCTCCACTTGCTTCCATAACAGATGACATTTTTGCCATTGTACCAAAGAACAAAATTAAAATAAAAGCGATCAAACAAAATGCCACTGCAAGATTTCTTGCACGGCGAGATTTCTTTTGTGCTGTACTCAGTTCCACAGTTTCATTTGTAAATTCCGCTTCGCTCATGATTAGATCACCTTCGCGATAATTGCATCGATGCCAAGAGCGGCAAAAACTGCAAAGAGATAAAAGATAGAAAATCCAAAGAGCTTTTTCTCATGTGCAAACTTGTTTTCTGAGCTGCCGTCTTTCCAAACCTTGAAACCAAGAAAGGCAAAATAAATTCCCATCACCGCTGCAAACACGCCATAATAAACGGATGCAAAACCCAAAAGAGTTGGCAATACGCCGCAAACAGCAAGCGGAATTGAATAGGCAAAAATTTGATTGCGAGTTGATTTCTCGCCTTTGACATTTGGCATCATCGGGATGCCCGCATTGTCATAATCCTGCAACCGCCATAGCGCCAAGGCCCAAAAGTGCGGTGGTGTCCACAAGAAGATAATCGCGAATAATACACAGCTTTCAATCGTTACTGAACCCGTTACAGCTGCCCAGCCAATCATGGGTGGGAAAGCACCTGCTGCACCGCCAATAACGATGTTCTGCGGTGTCGAACGCTTAAGCCACATGGTGTAGACGACAGCGTAAAAGAAAATCGTGAACGCCAATAAAAATGCTGATAGCCAATTGACCAAAAGGCCAAGTACAGCAACTGAAAACAGTGATAAAACAATTCCGAAAGAAAATGCTTCTGAAGCGATCACGCGTCCATCTGGTATCGGGCGTTTTTCTGTTCGTTCCATCACGGCATCAATGTCTGCATCATACCACATGTTCAGAGCACCAGATGCGCCTGCACCAATAGAGATGCACAATATAGCAACAAACCCCAAAAATGGATTGATGCTGCCTGGAGCCATCAACATGCCAATGATAGCGGTAAAGATTACGAGATACATAACCCGTGGTTTTAGCAAACGATAAAAATCAGCTGGCATTGCAGATGTAACACCAGATGTTTGATTTTCGCGATTTACTGTTTCGACGGTCATTTACGCAGCCTTACAAAATACAAGTCACCGATTATTTATCAGCGACTTGCGTTTAATTATTTTACCTTTGGCAAAGTTTCCCACTGGTGGAATGGAGGCGGTGAAGGAAGTTGCCACTCAAGTGTGGCTGCACCTTCGCCCCAAGGATTGTCACCAGCTGTACGTTTCTTTCTGAACGCTTCAAATACGAGGTAGATGAAGAGGACGACAGAGATTGCCGAAAGATATGAACCTATTGAAGAAACATAGTTCCAGTATACGAATGCATCCGGGTAATCCACATAGCGACGCGGCATGCCTTGAAGACCCAGGAAGTGTTGCGGGAAGAATGTTACGTTCACACCGATAAAGAACAGCCAGAAGTGTGTCTTCGCCATAAACGAGTTGTACATGTAACCCGTCATTTTAGGGAACCAGTAGTACCAACCAGCAAAGATTGAGAACACCGCGCCCATAGACAGAACGTAATGGAAGTGGGCAACAACATAATATGTATCGTGGAATGAACGATCCAAACCTGCGTTTGCAAGCTGCACGCCTGTTACACCACCAAGGGTGAACAAGAAGATGAAACCAATTGCCCACAGCATAGGTGTACGGAAAGAAACTGAACCACCCCACATTGTTGCAATCCAAGAGAAGATTTTCACTCCTGTTGGGACCGCGATCACCATGGTTGCGAATACAAAGTAACGCTGCGTATCAAGTGAAAGACCAACTGTGTACATGTGGTGCGCCCACACGATAAAGCCAACAGCACCGATTGCAATCATCGCTAACGCCATGCCCATGTAACCAAAAATCGGTTTGCGTGAGAATGTTGAAACGATGTGACTGACGATACCAAAACCTGGCAAGATCAAAATATACACTTCTGGGTGTCCGAAGAACCAGAACAAGTGCTGGAACAAGATTGGGTCACCACCGCCAGCAGGATCAAAGAATGTTGTACCAAAGTTACGATCGGTCAAGAGCATTGTAATTGCGCCAGCAAGCACTGGAAGTGAAAGCAGAAGCAAGAATGCAGTGATTAGAACTGACCAGGCAAACAATGGCATTTTAAACAATGTCATGCCAGGAGCACGCATGTTGAAAATTGTTGTGATGAAGTTGATCGCGCCAAGGATTGATGAAGCGCCTGCAAGGTGAAGACCAAGGATAGCCATATCCATGGCAGGACCAGGCTGACCAGCAAGCGATGATAAAGGTGGATAGATTGTCCAACCACCGCCAACACCATTTGCACCAGGAGGGCCCTCAACATACATGGACCCTACCAGCAGAATAAGCGCGGGAGGTAATAGCCAAAACGAGATGTTATTCATACGCGGGAACGCCATATCTGGTGCGCCGATCATAATCGGCACCATCCAGTTGGCAAAACCACCGATCAACGCTGGCATTACCATGAAGAAGATCATTATAAGGCCGTGAGCTGTTGTAAACACATTATAAACGTGAGGATCGCTGAAATATTGCATGCCAGGCTCTTGCAGCTCTGCCCGCATCGCAATTGAAAGAAAACCACCTAATATGCCCGAGAAAATAGCGAACAATAGATAAAGCGTACCAATATCCTTGTGGTTTGTTGAATAGAACCAGCGCTTGAAAAAAGCGGGCTTATGGTCGTGAGCATCGTGTGTTGCTGCATATGCCATCATTATATCTCCTGAATTCCATTAGTGCTGTTATTGTGCGCTTTGTGCGTTTTCAGCGAGTTTTACATTTTTGCTGGCTTCTATTGATGCCATCAGAGCTTTGTTTGCTTCCTCTACACTGCCGGACGACACTGCAGATTGCCAAGCATTGAACTTGTCGCGGCTTACGACGCGAATAGCGATTGGCATGAAGGCATGGTATTTGCCACACAGTTCAGAACACTGACCGTAGTAGAGGCCTTCTTCATTTGCCTTGAACCAAGTTTCATTTATACGGCCAGGAATCGCGTCCATTTTTAAACCAAAAGCTGGCATTGCAAAGTTATGGATAACACCATCTGGCTCAGCAGTTACAAGAACGCGGATCATTTCGCCGACTGGAACAACAAGTTCGTTATCAACTGTCAGAAGGCGGGGATATTCTGCAAGATCCGTTTTACCTAATTCCTCACGGACTTTTTGGATATCAGCTTGAGCTGCATCATATTCAGCCGGATCTTTCTGACTTACTGCATTTGCCGCCTGCTCAATCAAGTAAGATGAAACTGTAATTTCACTTTCGTCTTGATATTCATATTCCCATGCCCAAGATACAGCGGTTGCTTTAATTGTAAGCTTTGGCTCTTCACCAGGATCAAATTGATTATCCAAAAGTTCAAATGATGGAACAGTAATTGCGATTAAAACGACAATTGGAACAACTGTCCAAACAACCTCAATAAATATGTTGTGGCTTGTCTTTGAGGCTACTGGATTAGATTTTTCGTTAAACTTCACTATTATAATTAGTATGAGTATCATCACGAAAATCATAATCGGTACGATGAACCACAATGTATAGGCATCAAACCATTCGATGCTTGCCATCATGTCCGAACCAGCTGGCTGGTGCCAAAGTCCCTTATCAACAGGCTGAGCTGCAAATGCAGTAAGTGCTGAAGTAATTAAAATTCCAAATCCTGCCATGACAGAAGCTATCGCTCGCATCATTATTCTCCTGTATGAGTCATATAGACGATTGGGTACATTTAACCCGACTTTATGCCTTTGACCACGCCATAAATCATTTCACAATATTAATTTGTATTTTTTTGTGATTTTCCTGCAAAATCATGTTCAAAAGCTAATTTTTTGCAGCAAAGCCCAATTATTCTACTATACCCATCCTACTCCAAAACCCGAATGTTTTGGTGTGATATGATACGA
>JAALLB010000043.1 GCA_011087745.1 Hyphomicrobiales bacterium
CTTTCGTATCATATCACACCAAAACATTCGGGTTTTGGTGTAGGATGGGTATAAAATAACTATTCGCACAGCAAAACGTAATGATTCCGCAGATCTGGCAATTTTGGATAACATTGCAGGTCACGGTATTCCGCTAATGTTTTGGGCAGAACAATCCAACAGCGAACGTATGGAAGATGCATTGGCATTTGGGCGCGATAGACTTGCCGATGATGATGCATTTTACAATTGGCAAAAAGCCCGCGTTGCAGTTGAAAACGATCAATCTTTGGCATGACAACAAATTACATCATGCCGGATCCAGATAATGAACCCGATGAGTCCAAGCGAAACTCTGAGGCATTCAAGCCAATTTATGAACTTCATGATCTGTGTGCGGGTGATTGGTATTTGGATGGTCTGGCGGTTTATCCATCTGGTCAACGCAAGGGCATTGGCAGATTGTTGCTCGATGACAGTATCAAAATGGGCTTGGCAAACGGCGCCAAGACTATGAGTCTGATTGTTGAAGATACTAATACGTCAGCATTCTGGTTATATCGATCGTTGGGATTTACCGTTGTTGCGCAGAGGGATTTTGTTCCATTCGAAGGAGCTTTGGAAATTTATGAATGGATATTGATGTCGAGGCCACTCGCATGAAAACCATTCTAGCTTATGGAGATTCATTAACTTGGGGGTCGGTTCCAGGAGACCCCAAACAACACCCAAGAGAAGTTCGTTGGACAAACGTGATGGTCAATAGCCTGGGCAATGAATACGAAATTATAACAGATGGACTGCGTCGACGTTTGACTGCCTATGATGAACATCTATCAGACAGCAATCGAAATGCCACCCAGACTTTGCCAACTGCGCTATATTCTCATGCTCCACTGGATCTCGTAATCTTGATGTTGGGTACAAATGATATGCAGCCGCACATTGCAGGTACGTCAATTGCAGCAATGCAGGGAATGCGCCGTTTGGTGACAATCATTCAAAATCACGTGGCCAGACCAGATATTCCAAATCCAAAGGTATTGATTGTATCACCGCCCAAGCTTTGTAAGACCCAGGATGAATTCTATACTGGTTTCTTTGAAGGCACGATTGAGCAGTCCTACAAACTGGCTGATTATTTCAGTCAGATAGCACAAGAAAAAGATTGCAGTTTTTTTGATGCGGGTTCAGTAGCTCAAACATCACCGATTGATGGTGTTCACCTGGATGCACAAAACACAATAAATATAGGCAAGGCTTTGGCGCCGATTGTAAAAGAAATTTTGAATTAACAACTCATGCGAGCTCAAGGAGAAGGCAAGTGGCCAATTCATATGACGTAATAATTATCGGTTCTGGACCTGGTGGCTATGTGACAGCAATAAGAGCTGCTCAATTGGGACTAAAAACCGCAATTGTCGAGCGTGAACATCTTGGTGGCATATGTTTGAACTGGGGCTGTATTCCAACAAAAGCACTGTTACGCACAGCGGAAATATATCACTACATGCAACATGCAAAGGACTATGGTCTATCAGCTGAAAATGTCGGATTTGATGCAGCTGCAGTTGTTAAACGATCAAGAGGTGTTTCAGCACAGCTTAATGCTGGCGTGAATGGATTACTGAAGAAGAACAAGGTTGATGTCATTTGGGGTGAAGCAAAAATATCCAAGCCTGGTGAAGTGGTTGTCAGTGAAGTCACTAAAGCCCCCATGGAACCTCAAAATCGTGTTCCGCGCAGGACCAAAGGTGAAAGCACTTATCAAGCGAAGCATATTATCGTTGCAACCGGTGCACGCCCCCGTGTTATTCTAGGTATTGAGCCAGATGGTGAAAAAATCTGGACCTATTTTGAGGCAATGGTTCCGGAAACCATGCCAAAATCAATGGTGGTCATGGGCTCTGGCGCAATCGGAATCGAATTTGCTTCGTTCTACAATGCCATGGGCGTTGATGTAACGGTCGTTGAACTCATGGACCGTGTCGTTCCGGTAGAAGACGAAGAAATCTCGGCAATTGCTCAAAAGCGATTTGAAAAAGCTGGCATTAAAATTCTCACCGGCTCTAAAGTTACAAAAGTAGAAAAAACCAAAACTGGAATTACGGCTCACGTCGAAGACGCAGAGGGCAAGGCTCAAAAGATTGAGGCTGAAAAGCTGATTTCTGCAATTGGTGTCGTCGGCAATATTGAAAGCCTGGGGCTTGAAGAACTTGGCGTTAAAACGGATCGCGGGTGCGTAGTGATTGACGAAGTCAGCCGTACAAACATTGAAGGTATCTATGCAATTGGCGATGTTGCAGGGCCGCCGATGCTTGCCCATAAAGCAGAACATGAGGGTGTGATTTGCATTGAAGCAATCGCTGGCAAGAAGCCTCATCACATGGAAAAATCCAAAATTCCAGGATGTACTTATTGTCATCCACAAATCGCCTCTGTCGGTTTAACAGAAGCTCAGGCAAAAGAAGCTGGCTACGAGCTTAAAGTTGGGCGTTTCCCGTTTATGGGTAACGGTAAGGCAATTGCTCTTGGTGAATCTGACGGTTTAATCAAAACCGTATTTGATAAAAAGACTGGCCAATTGCTTGGTGCCCATATGATTGGTCATGAAGTAACAGAACTTATTCAAGGATACGTTGTTGCAATGAACCTTGAGACCACAGAAGAAGATTTAATAAACGCAGTCTTCCCACACCCAACGCTATCTGAAATGATGCATGAAAGTGTGCTGGATGCTTATGACCGCGTAATTCATATGTAATTTGGAACTTAATAACCTATATGGTTTTATAGGAATTCTATAAAATACGGAGCAACAAGATTTTATGGTAACCGTACTAGACACAACCAAGCGTGATATACGCCATCCTGAAAAAGCCCATCGGCCAGAAAACCCAATCAAGAGAAAACCGGATTGGATACGCGTTAAAGCTGGCGGTTCTCCAGTTTATCAGGAAACAGCAAAGATTATCAAAGACAACAATTTGGTGACGGTCTGCGATGAGGCAGGTTGCCCAAATATTGGAGAATGTTGGTCAAAGAAGCATGCAACCATGATGATTATGGGTGATACCTGTACCCGTGCATGTGCCTTTTGCAATGTCAGAACAGGCATTCCAGCACCTCTTGATGTCAAGGAACCTGAAAACGTAGCAAAAGCAGTTGCCAAACTTGGCTTGAATCATGTCGTTATCACATCGGTTGACCGTGATGATCTGGATGATGGCGGCGCTCAGCATTTTGTTGAAACCATTGAAGCAATTCGGGAAATGTCTCCTGGAACAACCATTGAAATTTTAACACCAGACTTTTTGCGAAAAGATGGTGCCATTGAAAAAGTTGCATTGGCAAAGCCTGATGTTTTTAATCACAATCTGGAAACTGTATCCGGTAAATATCTAACTGTACGGCCCGGAGCGCGATACTTTCACTCCATAAGATTATTGCAAATCGTCAAAGAGGTTGATCCCACTATCTTTACAAAGTCCGGCATCATGGTTGGGTTTGGCGAGCACCGTAATGAAGTTCTCCAGCTTATGGATGATCTTCGTACAGCTGATGTAGATTTTATCACAATTGGCCAATATTTACAGCCAACATCACACCATCATGAGCTAGTTGAATTTGTAACTCCGGAGCAATTTAAGTCATATGAGACAACAGCTTACGCCAAGGGTTTCTTAATGGTTTCTTCAACTCCGTTAACCCGTTCATCGCATCATGCTGGTGAAGATTTTGCCAAGCTAAAAGCCGCTCGTGAGGCAAGCAACTAAGCATGCCGAAGCTAGATAAACAGCATGTCGTCAACCATACCGCTGAGAACATGTACAAGCTGGTATGCGATGTGGAGAACTACCCAAAGTTTGTTCCGCTGTGTCAGTCATTGTCTGTGAAGTCTTGCAAAGAGCGAGATGGCAAGACGTTGATGCTGGCTGACATGACCATGGCCTATAAGATGCTGAGTGAGACCTTTACTACTCAGGTTTTAATGAACCCGAATACCAATACCATTGATGTAAAATACATTGAAGGTCCATTCAAGCATTTGGATAATCAGTGGAAATTCAAAGACTTAAGCGAGGGAAGGTGCGAAGTTTCATTCTTGCTGGATTATGAACTACGCAGCAAAATGTTGGCGATGGCTGCAGGCGCAGTCTTCGATATGGCTTTTGGAAAGTTTGTGGATGCGTTCGAAAAACGAGCAGATGAAGTTTACAATTAGACTTTGAAATGTATCAAAATACCGCAGACATCATATCAACGACTTGGTCTTCTTGCTCTGATGTTCTTTTAGTAGAAATTTTCGGAGTTGTTGTAATTTTGGTCTCAGTGTTTGGCTTTGCAGCTAAAACTGACAGGCATGATTTTGCTATTTGCTTAAACATATTTTCTTTTACCATAATACACTCTAAACCATTAAATCTGAATTATTAAAAAACATCTAAGATGATTAGAATTTTAATGAAAAATTCATTACACGGTAAACTATTTCGAATCAAGCATTTTCATGATTCTTCAGGATCATCCAGACCGTAGCCCAGCAACATCTCCAATGCTTCCTTGATTGTCTCACGTCTGACTTCATCTCGATTCATGTCAGAAAAATTGAAATCTTCGACAAAAGCACCTTCTTCTTCTGATGTAGCTACGGCGATATATACAAGACCTACAGGTTTTGTTTCAGTGCCACCACCTGGGCCGGCGATACCCGTAACTGCAACCGCTGCATTTGAGCCTGATTTAGCAATTGCTCCAATAGCCATTTCAGAAGCAACTTGTGCTGAAACGGCTCCATGTTCATCGATGAGTGTTTTTTTAACATCAAGCATTTCTGTCTTGGCTTCATTTGTATAGGTAATAAAACCACGGTCAAAAACCTTTGACGAACCCGCAACGGCAGTTAAACAGCCGCCTATGAGACCACCAGTGCAGGATTCAGCTGTTACGACGGTTAAATTGGCGTCGTCGAATTCCTTTATCACCTGATTGGCAATGGTTATTAGTTCTTCATCAAACATTTTGAATCATCCCAAATGAAACACTGACAGCTGCAAGCGCAGCAATACCTTCTTCACGACCGATAAAACCAATTCTTTCGTTGGTTGTTGCCTTGACCGAGATACGAGAAAGTTCAACACCGCATATATTGGAAATCGTCTCACGCATTATATCACGGTGTGGGCCAATCTTGGGAGCTTCGCAAATAATTGTAACATCCATATTGGCAATCACGCCGCCAGCTTCACGCACAAGCTTAACGGCATGTTCAATGAACCGATCAGAGGATGCACCTTTCCATTGTGGGTCGCTTGGTGGAAAATGCGAACCAATGTCACCCTCGCCAATTGTTCCAAGCAGGGCATCTGTAAGCGCATGCAGACCCACATCGGCATCGGAATGGCCTTGCAGGCTTTGAGTGTGGGGAATTTCAACACCGCATAGAATGACACTACTACCTTCACCCAACGTGTGAACATCGTATCCACTGCCAGTTCTGACATCTGGAATTGCAGAATTCATCGATAATTTTTCCTCTGCTGCGCATAAATCTTCTGCTGTTGTTATTTTAAAGTTTTCTTTATTGCCTTCAACCAAATGCATTGAAAGTCCTGTATGTTCAGCAACAGCAGCATCATCTGTAAATCCATGAGGATCAATCATGGAAGCTTTTGCATGGGCATCCCATATCTCATTCAGCAAGAAACCCTGCGGTGTCTGGGCCAGATAAAGACCATCTCTTGAAATTGTAGAATGGAATACGCCGTGCTCACCAGCCTTCTTTACAGTGTCAGCAATTGCAGTTGCGGGTAAGGTGCCGTTGCCTTCAGCAATGCCAGCAATAACATTGGTAATCGTCTGAGCAGAAACAAATGGCCTTGCAGCATCATGAATTAGTATTTTTTCAAACTTATCGCTTTTAACTGCATTTATTCCGGCTTTGCAGCTTTCTTGACGCGAAGCACCACCAAATACAGGTTCAAGCAATTTTTCATTCGCTGTAACCGCTGTTTGATAGAGCTCTAAATCATCTTGGTGAATGACCACCTGAATTGCATCGATGTTTTCATGGTTCCAAAAACAATTGATGGTGTGTTGTAAAACAGGGGTTCCGGCAAGCAGGCGATATTGTTTTGGGCCCAATTCCTTCCCAAATCTTTCGCCACGGCCAGCAGCTACAATTACAACAACGGTTTGCGTCAAAACAATTCCCATTTTTTAGTTTTCAGAATACTGATATCAGCAATCAAGCTTGTTCATGGTCTAATATTTGTATAAAGACAACCATGAAAAATGCCCATATTTTGTGCACTTTATGAGAGGTTGTAAAATTTTGCCTGATTTATCAGCAAATAGCATTGGTAATCCCATATCAATTGGCTCAATTGAGTTGCCAAATCGTGCCTTTCTAGCTCCAATGTCAGGGGTGACAGATTTACCATTTCGAAAACTCGCCCATCAATATGGTGCAGGATTGGTAGTGTCAGAAATGGTTGCAAGTCAGGCTTTCATTGAGGGTGAAGCTGAAATGCAATTGAAAATATTGGCGGGAGATATTTCACCACACATGGTTCAGCTTGCAGGACGTGAAGCAGTTTGGATGGCAAGAGCTGCTGAAGTTGCCGAAGCAAATGGTGCCGATATCATCGATATTAACATGGGCTGTCCTGCAAAACGCGTCACGACGGGTTATTCAGGATCGGCTCTGATGCGCGATCTAGATCATGCTCTTAACTTAATTGATGCTGTAGTTGGCGCAGTTAATGTTCCTGTGACATTGAAAATGCGTCTTGGTTGGGATGACACTTCAATCAACGCTCCAGAACTTGCAAAAAGAGCAGAAGATGCTGGGATCAAGATGATTACGGTCCATGGCAGAACCCGGTGCCAGTTTTATAAAGGAAATGCTGACTGGTCTGCAGTTCATTTGGTCAAACAAGCAATTAACCTGCCGCTTGTGGTCAATGGAGATATTACATCTCAATCAAAAGCCCAAGAAGCATTATTGAAATCAGGCGCTGACGCGATCATGATCGGTCGTGGTGCATACGGAGCACCATGCTTGCCAGCTCATATTGCCGGCAAACTATCTGAGGTGAATGCGAAAAGTTTGAAATTGGATTGTAAAGCTGTCATTGAGCACCACGAAGAAATGCTATCATTTTATGGTTTGAACTCCGGTATTCGGCAGGCTCGTAAGCATTTGGGTTGGTATCTGGACAACCTTGCTGTCCCAAAGTCTGCGGGGGATCACAAAAGGAAAATCATGATATCCTTTGACCCAGCTGAAATCCATCAGTCACTGGAAACAATTTTTTCAATGCATGAAGAACCAAGTGCTTGCAAAGAGATGGCAGCATGATTAATCCGTTACCATTGGATTTAAATCTTGTTCTGGACAGCTTGCCGCAAGCAGTCATAGTCACTGACAAGACCAACGCTATTTTATACGCAAACATGGCGGCTGAAACTGTTTTTCGTGCATCATCAACCTACCTGCTCAAGCACAACATGGAAAAAATTGTGCCCTTTGGTAGCCCGGTTTTAGGGTTGGTTGAGCAGGTTTTAAACAAACGTTCTCCGGTCAATGAATATCAAATTGATATATCATCACCACGAACAGGCGAGGGCAAGATCGTTGATGTTTATGCAGCGCCACTTGCTGACAATTCACCGTATGCAATCTTGGTATTTCGCGAACGTAGCATGGCCGATCGCATCGATAGGCAACTGAGCCATAGAAGCGCAGCCAGATCGGTAACTGGTCTCGCGTCAATGCTCGCACATGAAATCAAAAATCCACTTTCTGGCATCAGAGGAGCAGCACAACTTTTGGAAAGCGTTGTGGGAAATGATGACAAGGAACTGGCACAGCTAATTACCACTGAAACTGACAGAATCGTTAAAATCGTTGATCGAATGGAAGTGTTTTCTGATGAAAGTCCGGTCGAACAAAAGCCTGTAAACATGCACTCAGTTTTGGGACATGTGAAAAGAATTGCTGAAAACGGCTTTGCCCGTAACATCAAAATCACCGAGGATTACGATCCGTCTTTGCCTGATGTTTCAGGATCAACAGATCAATTTATTCAGGTATTTTTAAATTTGATAAAGAATGCTTCGGAAGCCCTTATGGATCAACCAGATGCCGAAATAATACTATCATCGGCATATCGATCAGGTATACGAATAGCTTCTCCAGGTTCTGGTGAGCGCGCATCTTTGCCACTTGAGTTCAGCATAACGGACAATGGAACCGGTATTTCCGAAGAGATAAGGGCGCATATCTTTGAACCGTTTGTCACCACACGTATCAATGGTACCGGACTTGGTCTTGCGTTAGTTGCAAAAACGATTGGGCGCCATGGTGGTATTATTGAGTGCAATAGTGTCGTGGGTCAGGGGACTACCTTCAAAATTTTGCTTCCGGCCTGGAAAAGCCAAAAATCAACCACACCTAGTTTAGAGGAGCCGAGCCGTGTCTAAAGGTATTGTCTTGGTTGCAGATGATGATAATGCAATTCGTACGGTTCTAAACCAGGCTTTAAAACGGGCGGGTTTTGATGTGCGTGTTACATCAAATTTTTCAACTCTGTTGCAATGGGTAAGTAATGGTGATGGAGATTGTGTCGTCTCCGATGTGATTATGCCAGATGGTGACGCATTCGATGTTCTGCCAAAAATTCAAAGTTTGCGGCCGGATATGCCAGTCGTTTTGATCAGCGCCCAAAACACATTCATGACCGCATTAAAAGCCCAACAAGCTGGAGCATATGAGTATATTCCAAAGCCATTTGATTTGGACAAACTCATACAAGTTACTCATCGAGCGATCTCAGAGCCAAAAGACAATCGATCTGCGCAAAGTATGGAGGACTACAACCAAAACATGCCATTGGTTGGTCGATCAGCCGCCATGCAAGAGATTTATCGCTCAATTGCTCGTTTGATGAATTCAGATCTACCAGTATTGTTGTCTGGAGAAGTTGGAACCGGAAAGCGTCTTACATCTCGGATGCTTCATGATTTTGGAAGTCGAAAACAAAATCCATTTGTGGCAGTCAATCTTGCATCCCTGCCTGAAGATATTGTGGAGGGTGATCTATTTGGTCGTCATTCTGACGATAGTAACTCTGACGTTGGAAAGATAAGAAAAGCGGATGGAGGAACACTTTACCTTGATGAAATAGGAGAACTTTCGCTTGCAGCGCAAACGCAATTATTGCGCGTTCTTCTGGAGGGGGAATTCACATCCGTCGGATCAGCTGAACCACTTCGGGTAGATGTAAGAATTATTGCCTCTTCCACAAAAGATTTAGATGAATTGATTGCTCAAGGGAAATTTAGGGAAGACCTATTTTATCGCCTTAACGTCGTTCCAATTAACTTACCAGCATTGAAAAACAGAATTGAAGATGTCCCGGATTTGGCGAGACATTTTTTAAAAATTTTTCAAACAGAAGGTGCTCAATCCCGACATTTGGAGCCAGATGCAATAACGGCTTTGAAGGATCATACTTGGCCTGGAAATATTAGAGAGTTGGAGAATCTGATACGCAGAATTTGTATTTTGTATCCGCAAGAAACCATTACATCAGCTATCATTAAAACAGAAATCCATAACAGTGGTTACTTTAAGCAAGGATTGGAGGCAGCTATACTCCGAGTCCTTGAAAATCTGATTATTTGGGGTTGACGTTTCAGGCT
>JAALLB010000044.1 GCA_011087745.1 Hyphomicrobiales bacterium
CGATTCAAATTGTCGCGCCCCTAAATGACAAAGCCAGTAGCTGGGTAGTTACGAATATTTTATTTAAAGCCGCTATTTCCAGCTTTGCTGCAGCAGTTTTAGTAGGCGTTAATCTCAACAACGCTTCATCAATTGATGCTCGCATTGAGGTTGGCGTTTTAACCTGTACCGTTGACGGTGGCATTGGGCTTATCCTTGGTTCAAGCAAAGATATGTCATGTGACTTCAAAGGTCTTGATGACTTTACCGAAACCTATACTGGCAACGTCAAGAAATTTGGTCTTGATATCGGTCAAACAGATATAACAACAATTTCTTGGGCAGTTTTTGCTCCAACGACAGAACTTGAAGCCGGTGCGCTTGAAGGAAATTATCCAGGGCTAACAGCAGAAGCAACTGTCGGTGTTGGCATTGGTGCAAATGCACTTATTGGCGGGTTTGATAAATCGATTGCACTTCAGCCGTTTAGTGGTCAGGTTCAAGAAGGTTTGAACATTGCTGCAGGCATTGGAACCATGAGCCTTAAAATCGGCGGTTAAATAATAAAGCTAGTCTTTTTCTTGCACCATTTGCACTGCTTGTGGCGTATCAAGATCAAGGCTAGCTGCCATTCCCAACTCAACTTCAATTACCCTATCCCGATTTGCTGCCATGATATGGCGTGCACCAACATCTCCCTGAATTGAGCATAGCTCTTCAAAATATTCTCGAGGCCAAAGCACAGGGTTCCCGCGCTTTCCACTATGGGTTGCAACGATAATATGATTTGGATTTGCTGATGCATTCTTTATGAGCATATCAATCATGACCGAAGTAACAAACGGCATGTCACCCAATAAAATTATTGCATTGGAAACGTCTTTAGAAAGCGCCTTGATCCCGCATTTTAAAGAGGTTGATAAGCCCTCTGCAAAATCAGGGTTGTGATGCTGACTAACTTCCAAACCATTGAGGACATCCAACACATCTTGTTGCTCATGGCCCGTTACTACAACTGTATTTTTGACCAATGAACCAACTGCAGCGCTAGCAACATGACGCACTATGGGTTCGCCATCGATTTCCACGGTCATCTTGTTGATATCGCCCATACGTCGGGACTGACCAGCCGCCAAGATGATTGCGGATGTATGATCCTGTAGCCGTTTGGATTTTTCGCGTGGATGCGGCCGACTTCCGGTTTCCATCAAAAGCCCCCCAACGCCCAATCCGGCGATATCTTCGGCGGTTACAGGCACATCTGCCAAAAGCCGTTGCAGCACCCAGTCAAAGCCATTTTCTGCAATTGATCGGGCACACCCAGGTGCACCAATAACAGGTACTTCACCAATCTTTGCAAGCAACATCAGATTACCGGGATCAACGGGCATTCCGAAACGAATAATCTCCCCTTCAGCATTTTCAATGGCTGCTGGAATACAGTCTGCAATATCGCTTATGGCTGAGGCTCCAAACAAAACCAACATATCGCATTCTGGACTTAGATTGCTTATCGCAGTTTCAATACTCTTTTCATCATGCTCAACTCTAACTTCTTCAACAATTGTGCTGCCGGAAAGTGCCAGACGGCTCTCTAAATTAACGCGCGTCTTGTCCATGGAAGATGGTTTTAGCGCGGTCAACTTTGTTGAAATCATACCTATGCGTTTTGGAGAATATTTATGTACCGCTATTGCCATCGATGTATCAAGGGCGAGTACGGTCTCAAGACTTCGCGACTTAATTGCATAGGGAATAATCTTGATGGTCGCTATCAACCGTCCCTGATTTACCGGAGCATAATCCGGTAACGTTGCAATAGTGATCGTTGGATCAACGGCATTTATTGCATTTATGATTGCAGCTGATGTGCGAAAAATTCTATCGGAAACTGCAAAGATGTTTACGCGACCTGTTGCGGCCTCTTCAATTTTTACATTTGGCACGGAAAGCTGCTGCGCAATTAAAGTGGCTGCAGCATCTTCAAGGACATCTCCTTGTTGCGGCATGGCAACGGTCACGGATTCAATACCCGCTTCGCTTAATTGACCGATCATCTCGTCATCAATCATCGCGCCTTTACGCAACCGTGTTCCAGTTGGCAATTTTAGGCTATGAGCAAGTATACCGTTCTTCGCATCTTTGGGCTTAAGCGGACCAAACTTCATGACTCAACTTAAGCCTCTTTTACGAAAAGCTTCAATAATTTCTGCCATGACAGCAACCGCAATTTCCTGGGGTGACGCAGCACCAATATCAAGGCCAATAGGTGCCTTGATACGATCAAGTTGATTTTGAGTGATGCCATCTGCCAATAACCGCTCTATGCGTTTGCCATGGGTTTTACGGCTACCAAGCGCACCGACATAAAAACAATTCCTACGCAGCGCATCTGCTATAGGAAAATCGTCAATCTTTGGATCATGTGTTACTGTAGCCAGTGCGCAATATGGATCCAAAGGTTTTTCCTCCAAAACATCTTCTGGCCAATCTGCAGAAACTGATACTCCTTCAAAACGTTCTTCAGTGGCGAATGCACTGCGTGGATCGATAACCTCCAGATCATACCCAGACATTTTGGCGATTGGTGCCATGGCTTGGGATATGTGAACCGCTCCAATCACCACAATCCGTGGGGGCGGCAAATGAGCATTCAGGAAAAATTCTACCTTATTAATTTCAACAGTGGCTGATTTACCTGTCAAAAGCGCTTTGGAAATTGCTTCCCCCAATTCGCCTTCGACCAGATGACCTTCCAGGACAAGCCGGTCTTTTCCATTATCAAGATTGGTTACAAGTACGCAGGCTTTGCGTTGATGGCGCGCTTCATTCAGCTTTTTTAAGACAAGCGGGTCCATCTAACCTATGCGCTCCACAAAAACACGGATATTACCACCGCAAGATAAACCAACTTCAAACGCTGTTTCATCTGCCACACCGAATTCCAGCATTTTTGGTTGACCAGATGAAAGCACGTCCATTGCTTCTGCAACCACCGCTCCTTCAACACAGCCACCCGAAACGGAGCCTTCAAAGTTGCCGTCCTCGTCAATTACCAAATGCGAACCTGCTGGACGTGGTGCTGAACCCCATGTGGACACAACAGTGGCTATTGCAACTTCCTTGCCGGCCTTCATCCAGGCTTCAGCAATATTGAGTTCATCCTTTAAATCAGTTTGTTCAGTCATTACGCAGCTTTCATTGCATCCAGCCAGATACGAGGATCATTTTCACGTCCAGCATCACCTGCAAGAGCCTGGCACAGACCAGAAAGCGCATCAAGGGAATGAACCGGCCTAAACTCATCAACGTGAGGCAACATGATTTTGATGCCTTTGGCGGCAGCTTCAAACCCTTCAAAGCGCAGAAGCGGATTTAACCAAATCATTCGCCGGCATGAGCGATGCAGCCGATCCATTTCATACGCCAGTCTATTGTCTTCATCTCGTTCAAGCCCGTCGGTAATCAAAAGTACGATTGCACCCTGCCCCAGAACCCTTCTTGACCAAAGCCGATTAAATTCATGCAATGTCTCACCGATGCGCGTCCCACCTGACCAGTCATCAACCGCATCAGAACATTCCTGAAGTGCTACATCAGGGTCTTTCATCTTGAGTTGACGGGTTACGTTGGTAAGCCTGGTGCCAAAGAAAAACGTATGTACATGACGGCGACTTTCTGAAAGCGCATGAAAGAAATGTAAAAAAGTGCGCGAATACTGGCTCATGGAACCGGAAATATCTGCAAGAATGACGACTGGAGGTTCTATCATTTTTGGTTCGCGAAACTGTGGTAACACCAAATCACCACCGGTTCTCATGGCTTTTGCCAACATTCTACGCGGATCCGATTTTGCAATTCGATTAATTGGTTGGTAACGACGGGTCTTCACCAGACCTAGTGGTAACGTCATTTTTGCCATCTCACGCTTTGCCTCATTAATTTCGGCAACGGTCATTTGGGCAAAGTCTTTTTCACGCAATACTTCACGAGCCGACGTTGTAAATTGAGCATCAACTTCAAGTTCGGGCCGCTCAAACTCTTTTTCCGGTTCCTGCCCGGAAAAAAGCGCTTCTGATACCCGGTTCTCAGCGGCGTTTGGTTTTTCACGCTGATCATCTTCCCGCATTTGAGGCGAAAACATCTGGATCATCTTTTCAACCAGTTCGCGCGACCGCCAGAAGAGTTTGAAAGCCTGCTCGAAGACAATCATGTCTTCTTTTCGAGTAACCAACACACTGTGGAGTGTCCAATAAAAATCATCCCGATCGCTGATCCCGCCAGCCTCAACCGCACGAACACATTCAACAACACTTGAAGGCCCAAGCTTCATACCGGCTGCTCGCAAGGTACGCGAAAAATAAAGGATATTTTCAGCAAGTTTGCCCGATGGATTGGCTTGGGTTGTCACGCGGTTGCCATTTCCTTCTTAACATCGGTCAATATCTGCTGACCTTCACTTGAGCTGATCTGGGCAATGTCGTCCTGGTATTTCAAAAGCACACCAATTGTGTCGGACACTCCTTGCGGGTCTATTGCTACTTTATCCAATTCAATCAAAGCTGTTGCCCAATCAAGGGTTTCGGCAACACCCGGGTTCTTAAACAAGTCCTGCTGGCGAAGCTTTTGCACATAGGCAACAACTTCCTTTGCCAGATTTTCACTGGCTTGTGGAACCTTGGCATTTACGATTGCAAGTTCGCGAATTGCATCGGGATAATCCACCCAATGGTACAGACAACCTCTTTTAAGCGCGTCATGGATTTCTCTGGTTCTATTGGTTGTGATGATAACGATTGGAGGCTCTTTTGCCTTGATGGTTCCAAGCTCCGGAATTGTGACTTGAAAGTCCGATAGAATTTCCAGCAGGAAGGCTTCAAACGCTTCATCGGTTCTATCCAACTCATCAATCAATAAAATCGGCGCCTTGCCCTCCTCACCTTCAAGCGCTTGAAGCAAGGGGCGCTTGATCAGGAACTCAGGGGTAAAGACACCGTCATTGAGTGATGCTTTATCACTCGAAGCTTCCCCCATTCGGATTTCGACCATTTGTGCAGCATAATTCCACTCATAAACCGCGGAGGATACATCCAGCCCTTCATAGCATTGTAATCTGATTAGGGGGCGATCCAGGGCCGAACCAAGCACTTTGGCGATCTCCGTTTTACCGACGCCTGCCTCACCTTCAAGAAACAACGGTTTACCCATTTTCAAAGCAAGATAAAGGACTGTTGCCAGAGACCTGTCAGCAACATAGCCCTCGCTGGATAATAAGGCTTGCGTCTCATCAATACTTTTCGGCAGTCCAGCCATTCATACTCTCCAAGTTTACTCGTTAGACAAGCTAGCGCGTTAGCAGACATAAAAAAAGAGGCATAAACTAAAGTTCACGCCTCTTGCTTAATTATTATGTTTGAAGGATTTAGCCAAGACCAAGTGCTGCAAATGCAACGCCTTCGATGCTTTCCAGCGTCAGGAAAACACCCATGCCGGCAACAAGAGCACCAGTAAGGCGCGCGTTAACAGCTGCTGCTTCGGTTGCGTTAAACACGTTCTTAACAACCCAGCCAGCGCCAAGTGCAATACCGTACTGAAGTACGCCAAGACCCAAAAGGTAACCAATCATCACTGAACCACCGATTGCAGCTTCTTGTGACGCAATTGAATCGCCAAATGCAGATCCGTGGAACAGGCCAAATACTGCGAAGATTGACAGCGCCAGCGGCATGCTTAGTGCACGGCCAGAAAGTATGATGAAGCCTACTGCCAATAGAGAAAAGCCAATCACCGCTTCTTTGGCAGGAAGGCCAATGCCGTTTGCCATCATCAGGCAACCTACGAGCATTGCAGCAATATAAGCTGCAGGCGCTGTGCGGGCAAAACCTGTATATAGTGCTGCAACACCAACTGCGATTACGAAAAACAGGTGATCAAAGCCCAATAATGGGTGTCCAATACCTGAAAGCAAACCATGCGTGAAAGTTTCCATCGGCTGACCAGCCAGTGGATGGTGCGCAAGTGCAGGTGTTACTGTAACTAGAAGTGCCAAAGCACCAAAAAGAGTTTTTTTCATTTTATTCCCCTTCATTTATCTCGTTTTTGAAGGAGGGATTTCGTTAGAAGGGTCAAGACGCATCTTTAATCTTCCACGGAACACCCCGTCCGTTTTAATCTCGACCTTGCTATCACAAAGCCTGCAGGCTGGTCTCCTGGCTCACGGGTCTATGCGTCTTATCCCCTTCCCGGCTCTTGCCAGTGGACTTGATAAGTCGCTCACCGCTTACAGTCGCGGGGGCGGCTGCAGATTAAGGCCCCTATTTGGGTCATCCCCTTCTGCATTCCCATTTGATCCCCTGATGTCTGTTACACCGTTCGGGGAACCTTGCATCGTTCTATGTGAAGCTAATCACTTAAAAACGTCAAGCAAATTTCGACATGGCAAAGAGTTTTTGCGACTTAAATCTGTATGTAGAACCAAAAATACGACTTTGTGTTGCTAATTTGCTTTCAATTACAGACCAAGCGCATTAAAAATCTAGACAATATGATCACACAGCGACTCGCACAAAGATTTAAAAGATTGACCCGTTCTCTGGGCTTATCTTCGGTATTGCTTATGGCGATCTCTCCACCTTTAAAAGCTGATACAATTGCCATCTCAATTCCAAAAAGCGGTGATTTTTCTGAGATTGGCAATCAATTTGAAGCAGGTGCAAGACTGGCAATGAAAAAACATGGTGAGGGTCATGTTCTATTTGTTGCCGATGATGGTTGTGATGAAGACCTGGCAAGCCTTGCCGCTCAAGATATAAAATCAATTCAGCCGGCTATTGTCACTGGCATGATTTGCAATGTTGCAGCGCTTTCTTTGGCGAATGAATTAAAGCAAGATAAGACGCCGCTTTTGATTGCTGGTGCGCGTTCGGTGCGATTGATCAAAGATCGTGACCGGGAAGAATGGAATATTTGGAGAATGTCACCCGGAGATGATGCTCCAGCTGAGGCAATTGCCAGCTATATCTCCAGCAACTTGAAAGACACAGCTTTTGCTCTGGTTGATGATGGCACAATTTATGGCCGAAGTCTTACCGATACCATTCGTCTAAAGCTAAATGACACTGGTATGAAACCGCAATTTGCCGACACCTTCCGTGCTGCACAATCTACTCAATCCGGAATGTTGCGACGGCTACAACGTTCTGGAGTTGATATTGCCTTTGTTGCAGCTGCAACAACCGAAGATCTTTTCACGATTGCCAAAAATCACAAGTCTTTGAAAATCAAAAACAGACTTGTTGTTACCGAGCAACTCTCAAGTTTGCCATTTCTCGAAGACGCTAACCTCGTTTCTGAAGGAGTTATGATTGCGATGCAGGCTCCCTATGAAAACAATCAAGATACTCGGCCCCTTGTTGCGTTACTTGCTGAACAGGGAATTGAGCCTTCAAAGGCACTTTTTGAAGGCTATGCTGCGATTGAGGTTGCCCTTTCTGCGCTTGGTGACAAATACAGTGTTACAACCGAAAACCTAAAGACCAAGCGCCACGAAAGCATCCTGGGTGCCGTTGAATTCGACAGTCAGGGAAAGAACAATCATAATCCCTACAAGCTTTACGTCTGGCGCAACGGTTCGTTGGAACCTTTAGAAAATTCTAATAATCTGTGAGTTTTAGATGATAAAACCTGGCCCCCATAACTCAATAACAGACATTAAAGGGCTTAAGGTTGGCAACGCTCAGGATGACAATCTGAAGAGTGGCGTAACGGTACTTTTGTGCGATGAACCCATGATAGCATCCGTTGCGGTTCATGGCGGTGGGCCAGGAACCCGCGACACGGAACTTTTATCACCGGAAAACTCGGTTGAAGCCGTGGATGCACTGGTATTATCTGGCGGATCAGCGTTTGGTCTGGATGCAGCTTCCGGCGTTCAAGCCTATTTACGAGAATTTGGCAGAGGTTTTGCCGTTGGCCCAGTAAATGTTCCTATTGTACCGCAAGCAATATTATTTGATCTGATAAATGGTGGTGACAAGAATTGGGGCAAATATCCACCCTACCGTGAGCTGGGGTTTAACGCGGCAAGTAATGCAGCCACAACTTTTGAAACTGGAACCTTCGGTGCTGGATCTGGTGCACTTGTTGCTGGCTTAAAGGGCGGACTTGGAACGGCATCCGTAAAGCTTGAAAGCGGGATTACGATTGCAGCGCTCTTTGCTGTTAATGCGCTTGGCAGCCCCCTAATTTGCAATACTCATCATTTCCATGCAGCGCTCTTCGAGCAGAACAATGAATTTGGTGGACATGGCCTGCCATCATCGATGCCTGAAAACCCGGATGTTCTTAACATTAAATTTCGAGAACAGGCTTCAGACGTCTCCAACACTACAATTGGCATTTTGGCAACGGATGCAATTTTGACGAAGGCTCAGGCCAAGCGCCTGGCGATTGCGGCACATGACGGTATTGCAAGAGCCCTTTATCCAGCGCATACTCCATTTGACGGTGATCTGGTTTTTTCACTGGCGAGCGGCACCTCAAAAGTAATTCCAGATGCAAATGACTGGACAGATATGTCTGGCCATGCAGCGAATGTGACAGCACGAGCAATTGCAAATGGAATTTACGCTGCAACCAAGGCAGAAAATGACCTGTTTCCAACTTATCGCGGTAAATTTCAGAGATAAGTTATAAATATCAATCTATTACACGGGGGTAAATTGGGGCTGTTTTTGAAAGGAAAATGAAATGAAATTATTTCTGACATTCATAAGTTCAATATTAATTGACTTTACTTCTTGCATATATGTTTATGCTGGCGATTTTGCCAAGCGTGAAATTCACGGGTTTTCGATCGATGGACAGCTCTTCGCCTTTGAGGAATACGGCGTTCAAGATGGTTCCGGTTTTCCCTATTCAACCATATACGTCATTGACACCAGCACGGATCAATGGACGGCCAACTCCCCTTTCGAGCAAGATTGGAAGATGAAACCAAAACTGTTTTTGATGCACGGGAAGAAGCCCGCATCCTAGCTGGGCCGGTTATGAAGAGTTTTGAAAACCGCGGCAATGTTGTAGCAACCAACCGTGCAACAGAATTGGGTATTGATGGCAAACGCATGATTGCCAATCCTCGCCTTGTGGTACCACCCATTGATCAATCGATTGAGTTTCGACTGGAAGAAATCGCATTTGCCGGATCTGAAAGATGTGAGGCATTTGGCTCCACAAACGGTTTTCGTTTATTGAAAATTGGAACAAGTGATGGTGAGACTACCAGGAAACTGCACGAGGATACTTCCATACCTCAGAGCAGGAACTGCCCGCTTAGGTATGATCTTGCTGACATCGTGACGTATTATCCAGAAGGCCAAACGCCTGTATTTGCAGTTCTGATTAGAATGCAGACTGTAGGCTTTGAAGGGCCCGATGGAAAATATTTAGCAGTTACAGGCCAACTGGATTAAGTTTATTTTTTCACCTTCTGGCGAATTTTAGCGATAACAAGGTTTTGGACTGACTTATTTTTATCGATATACCCATCCTACTCCAAAACCCGAATGTTTTGGTGTGATATGATACGAAAG
>JAALLB010000045.1 GCA_011087745.1 Hyphomicrobiales bacterium
CTGAAACGTCAACCCCAAATAATCAGATTTTCAAGGACTCGGAGTATAAATGAATTTTTGCCAAAATCTCTTGGGAACCCGGGCTATCTGGATCAAAGAGGCTATGAGGTTCAACGTTTTAATGGCAAGAAAATTTCATCTTCATCAATTGATTGGTACAATGTTGGTGAACATCCAAAGTTTAGTGTTCGACAAGTTCCAGGACCTAAAAATGCTCTGGGCAAAGTGAAAATTCTATTCCCCAACAAACATGCCATTTATATGCATGATACGCCTGCGAAAAGTCTGTTTAAAAAGCAGCACAGGGCATTTAGTCATGGGTGTGTGAGATTGCATGATCCTCAAGCAATGGCAGTTGCTGTACTAGGTACCTCAAAGGGCCACATAAATTCCAGAATAGCTCAAGGGAAAAATAAAACTGAGCATCTTTCAACAAAAGTTCCAGTTTATGTTTCTTACTTTACTGCTTGGCCACAAGCAGATGGATCCATAAAATACTTTAATGATATGTACGGTCGGGATGTTCATTTGATGAAGGCATTTAAGGCAACTGAAAAAGCCAGATCAACTAGCATTAGTTCATAAATTTATCCAAAGATTGAGAGCTGCTTGAACAAGGTGGCTCTTTAATATCCAAATTCATTCATTTTCGTTTGGCAAAGTTGATTGTACCAACTTTGAAAACTTTTCCGGACTTTGGATCTGTTCTACTTATATCCACCACAAATGCTTTTGCGCTTCTGCTATTCAGGTTGATTCTTGCAATGATGTTGGTTTTGGAAATCTTATCAACTGCTTTAAAGCTGAATTTAATTTTTGTTCCGCTTCGTTTTCCGCTGAAGTTGCTTTGCTTCAAATTTGCAAGTGAGCGAAACATGGATGCTGAATAAGAGTTTTTGCCACCATTTTGCTGGATGTAACCATTTAAGCTGAAAATAAATCCACTAACGGCACAATTACCCACCATTTTGAGTTTCGATGCGCCATCCGGTTTACCCCTAAGTTTGCAGCGAATAGACTCATTTTTTGCTTTTGGTCCTGATTTGACCAAGCCCTTGCCGCGCCAGCTTCCTGACATATTTTCAAATATTTGAGGAGAAGCATATGCACTTGTTGAAGTGAAGGGAGCCACAAGAAACCCTAGCGATAAGACGCTTACAGCAACAATTTTATTTAGCATTAATTCCTCCATGCCGTTTATTCAGCCCGCTTGTCATTCATTATAGCAAGATATGCCGGTAACTGAAATATATCTGCTAAGAAAGCTAATAATAGAGTTATTATAACAACAACAGCGAAAACAGCCATTGCTGGCAATGTACTAAAGCACATTATGATTAAACCACCTGATAATATCAGCGTTGTTGAGAACAAGGCCGGGGTGACTTCTTTTAAAGCACCTGCCACCGCTGGAAGATTGTCATGATCTCGTTTGTTGAGCATATATTGGTTCAACATGTGAATTGAATCGTCAACCGCAATACCAAAAGCTACTGTTAACGCGACTGCAATCGACATATTTAAGGGTATGCCGGCCAGATATAATATTAATTCCACACAGACTATTGGCAACATATTGGGTACCAAACAAGCCAATCCAAGTTTTACTGAACCGGATGATATCGTAATCAAGACAATCGACAGAAGTACAGCCACAAGTAGGCTAATGCGCAAATTATCCATTAAGCGAGGTGCAACGACACCTGAAAGGACCGGGTAGCCTGTAATTTTCACATGATCAGTTAATTCACGTTTTTGCAAGGCAGTGCTCATGTTGGAAAGGCGTTCCTGCATTTCACTTTCTGATAGATTTGCTGATGAAAAGATGGTTACGAGAACTTGAGATTTATCTGCCGATATAAAACGACTGGTGAGAAACCTTAGTAGTTCATCAATCAGCTTTGCATCGATTTTGCCACCAGCCTTTTTAATTTCATCGGCAAAGTCTGCAAGTGAATAAAAAGAACCAGCCGGGAAAACGTCCTTCACAGCTTCGATTGTTTCATAAACGCGACCTTCATTGGCGGGATCATCTAGTGCCAGACTTTGATCCATATCTACAATTGCAAACAGCGGTGTCGTTCCATAATAAGTACTGTCGATGTAGCCTTCGCTTTGGGCAACTTCTGATTGATTGCCAAGGTAATCGATCAAACGAAACCTGCTATCAATAACGGTATGAGCGTAAAGGCCTGCAACACACAATAACAGGCCAGCAATGATCACAGATTTTCTATAGTTCAATAGCTTCATCGCCGGGCCCGCAATAACACCAATTTTGCTGGCTATACTTTTTTTCGGCCTGAACCCATACCTGCTTGCCCAATAGGCACCAAGTGGCAATGCAACGATTACCGTTATGAACCCGCCAAAAACTGCAATCGCTCCAGCGATGCCCAATTCAAAAAGACCATTATTACCGCTCAAACAAAGGGATAAAAGCGCTGCCATCGTGGTAACAGAAGATAATGCGCATGCAGGTCCTACTTCAAGAATGGCTTGTTCAAGCGTTGCTACATAGTCATCTTGTTTTTCACTAAGTTTTTGCCACTTAAGATAAAGATGGAGCGTATCTGCAAAAACGATGACAATCAAAAGCGCAGGCAAGATATTGGTCAAGAAATTGAGGCTGGTGTTTGTTAAACCTGCACCTCCTAAAAACCAACTGATAGATAACAATGAGGGTAGGGCACACAGGAACATTGCTACAGGTTGGCGAAAAAGAATAAAGGCCAAGACCGCACAGAAAAGAAATGCCATTGGTGCAAGAAAAAGCAAATCAGCGACAATGGAATGAATGAGATCTGCTCGAATTGCAGGTTGACCTGCAATCGTTACGGTCACAGTTTCCGTGTTGAATTCTTTTGCAAGCGCAGTTAGTCCATCCATTGTTTCCTGGACGTTTTTGTCTTTCGTTGCTTCTGCCTTTGTATATACGACCATAACGGCTGAATCGTAATTTGGGCTGAAGAGTGATTGTGAACTTGGAATATCAGCTGCCAACTGCTTGAGCGATGCAAGAACTTCTTCATCAGAATTGTATTCGGCCGGCAGGGCTGATTGCCAACCTTCATCTGGTCCACCGTATTTTACCAGAGAGAAGATGGATAGAATGCTTTCAATACGTTCATCGAGTTGGAACTCGAAGTTGAGATCGCGGAATGTTTCTATGCCATCAACGGTGGATAAATTATCTACTCGCATTAATACAACAGCATCATTGTTGAAGTTGCGAAACTGGCTTAAGAGTTCGTCATAATCTGCTAGTTCTTGAGAGCCATCTCGCAGGATTTCGATATTCTCGCCAGAAAACTCAAGTTTGCTGATGCCAACCATTGCTGCAATTGAAATCATTACCATTATTAAGGTTGCGATGATCGGATTACGTACTGCTAGAAGACCAAGTTTGTGGAGCCCAAAACCGTTTATCATAAAATGCGAATCTCTTTAGGTGTTGCCTGTATTAGCTTTACTCCAGAGTAGATACGATTTCGAGCGCAAATTGGGTTCAAAAAAGCTTTAAGCCTTTTAGGCTGGCATGCCCATCCTTGGCGATGATGATGTGATCGTGAACGGTAATGCCAAGAGAGGATGCAATTTCATTGATGGTCTTGGTCATTTCAATGTCAGCTTGCGAGGGAGTAGGGTCACCGGAAGGGTGGTTATGAATCAGAATTATTGCAGTGGCTGATAGCTCTAAAGCACGTTTCACGACCTCTCTGGGGTATACGGGTGTGTGGTCGACAGTTCCGACCTGCTGGACCTCATCTTTGATCAGTTTGTTTTTTTTGTCCAAAAATAGAATTCTAAACTGCTCTTTGTCCTCGAATGCCATTGCTGCACGGCAATAATCTATGACAGATGACCAGGATCCAAGCAGAGGTTTTTCTCTCACTTCTCCAGATACCAAGGCTTCTGCAGATGCTTTGACTATCTGAAAATCAGTGATGGTCGATTGACCCAAGCCCTTAATTTCTTGAAGGCGTTCTGGGGGTGCTGCAAGGACTTCTGCGAAAGAACCGAAGACATTGATGAGTTGCTTTGCTAACGGTTTGGTGTCGCGGCGTGGTATCGATCTGAATAAGACAAGCTCTAATAGTTCGTATTCAGCAAGAGCAGATGCTCCATTTTTCATAAACCTTGCTTTTAACCGACTACGATGGCCACGCATTTGACTTGGGTCAGGAGTTGCTTCTCCAAACCCAATGTTTTCATTTTCCATTAATTTGCCCCTATACTTGTAAATCAAGCATATGGTGGCAGTGTATATCCCGCAGGAGATTCGGTAAATATCTCACAGCCATTTTCTGTAACACCGATGCTGTGTTCGAATTGTGCTGTGAGTGAGCGATCTCTTGTTACTGCAGTCCATCCGTCATTCAGAACTTTAACGCTTGGGCGGCCAAGATTAATCATGGGCTCAATGGTAAAAATCATGCCTGGACGCAACTCAACGCCTTCACCAGCAGGTCCATAATGTAAAATATTTGGTGCGTCATGAAAGAGTTTTCCAACTCCGTGCCCGCAGAATTCTCTTACAACAGAGCAACGTTCACCTTCTGCATATTTTTGAATAGCTTCACCAATATGCCCTGTTGTATTGCCAGGCTTAACTGCTTCGATGCCCAACATAAGCGATTTGTAAGTAACTTCTATCAGACGCTCAGCGGCACGTTTAATTTCACCGACAGCATACATGCGACTTGAATCACCATGCCAACCATCAATGACGTATGTAACATCAACGTTTATTATTTCACCTTCGCGGAGGGGTTTGTCATTGGGAATACCGTGGCACACGACATGGTTGATTGATGTACAGCACGATTTTGTAAATCCACGATAATTAAGAGTGGCGGGATAGGCGTTGTTTTGAATGCCAAACTCTACAACAAAATCATCTATTTGCTGTGTTGTTACACCTGGCTTGATCAAGTCAGAAAGCTCATCCAGGCACCGTGCTGTAATTTGAGAGGCTTTGCGCATGCCCTCAAAATTAGCTGTGTTGTAAAGTTTGATCGCACCCGTGTTTTTCAATGGTGCCTGTGCTGCTTCTATATAAGCTGTCATTTTTACGCCTTGGTCGAACTTTTAATTTCTAAATGTTGTTTATCTCAATGAGGTCTAACGCATCAATACCTTCCGTCGTGACATTGCATCGAATGCATATTGCCTCAACACCTATTGCACTGGCGCGTTTGTAAGCTTCAAAATAGTTGGGATCAAGATCATGAGCAAATTGAAAGTTATCGCCGTCATTTCTCTGAATGACATATAGCATTACAGCCCGGTTTCCTTTTTCCACTTCTCTTGCCATTTCATCAAGGTGTTTTGCCCCCCGGGCAGTGACGCTATCTGGAAATTCATGAAGACCCGGTGTTCTGACGAAATGCACGTTTTTTACTTCGACATAGGTATCTGGCTTATTTTCATCTTGTAACAGAATATCGATGCGCGAGTTTTCACCATATTTTACTTCTGTTCGAAGTGTTTCGTAACCAGACAGTTTTGGAATTCTTCCAGCTTCAATGGCTTCTTTAGCGAGCTTGTTTGGATGAGATGTGTTTATGCCAACCATCACGCCATTCACTTCAACAATCTCCAGTGAATACCGAAGTTTGCGTTTTGGGTTCTGGCTATCAGAAATCCAGGCGCGACTTCCCTCAGCGGTCAAGCCAAGCATTGAACCAGGATTTGCACAGTGAACGGTGATGATCTCGCCAGTTTGTAATTCAACATCGGCCAAGAAACGCTTATAGCGTTTCACGAGCCGTGTTTGAATTAGAGGAGGTGAGAACTTCATCTTGTTTGATTAAAAGAATCCGCCACCGCGGTTCCACCAACCTTTTTTCTTCTTTTCGCCATTCTGACTCACTTCCGTGTTTTCAGAAGGTATTTCAGCAGTTTGTTGTGGTTCAGAACTAGCATGAACTTCGGATGGTGCTTCTTCAATTGCGACCTCAGCCTCTACAGCTTTTTTACGGCGGGTTGTTCTGCGTTTTGGTTTTTCTTGATCATGAGCAGGTTCTTGTGAGGTGCTTTCAACTGATGCAACAGCAGCCACTGGCTCGGCAGGTTTTGAGACAGGCGCTTTTCTGCGAGTTGTAGAACGAGACTTGGGTTTTTCTTCCGTATTGTCTGGCTCTGTTTCTGCAGGTGAAGTTTGCTCAGAAGTATCAGTTGAAGCTTTAGCCTCTGAATTTTCTTCAGAAGTTTCTAGTTCTGCTACTTCTTCATTGTTGCGACGACGGCCACCACGTTTGCCTCTACGGCGTTTTTTGCGAGGATGATCATCATTGTTTTCATCTTCGTTAGTT
Source organism: Hyphomicrobiales bacterium (assembly GCA_011087745.1). Classification (GTDB taxonomy): domain Bacteria; phylum Pseudomonadota; class Alphaproteobacteria; order Rhizobiales; family Rhizobiaceae; genus JAALLB01. Next base: position 6,318 of record JAALLB010000045.1, read on the forward strand.
GAAGCTTCTGTAACTTCTTCATTTGTCTCTTCGGATGAGCTTTGATTTTCTTCATCACGGTTTTTACGGCGCCCGCGACCGCGACCGCGTTTTCTACCGCCGCCGTTCTTTTCATCTGTGTCATCAGAACTTGTATCACCATTTTCAGTAGATGAGTTTTGATACCCAACAGCGTTTGAAGATGTATCGCCATGCGCAATATCACCTTTCTCAATGGCAAAGTCTTGACCTTTGATGTCTGTACTGCCCTCAATTATGACACTTAAACCATAACGATTTTCCAGCTCAAGTAGAGCAGCACGCTTGTTGTTGAGGAGATGAATTGCAATTGCCGGTGTTGTTTTAATGACAGCATCATAGCGGTTATGCTTTGATATATGTTCTTCAATGGCGCGGAAGACGTGCAATGCAATTGCTGAATCTGAACGCACATGGCCGGTGCCGCTACATAAAGAACAGACGTCCATTGTGCTTTCAAGAACACTGGCGCGCATGCGTTGTCGCGACATTTCCATCAGGCCGAAATGGGATATTCTACCGACTTGAATACGAGCCCGGTCATTCTTTAGAGAATCTTTTAGTTTCTTCTCTACCGCACGATTATTGCGCTTTTCTTCCATGTCGATGAAGTCAATTACAATCAGGCCAGCTAAATCGCGAAGTCTAAGTTGACGCGCAACTTCCTCTGCTGCTTCCAGATTGGTCTGAAGTGCAGTGTTTTCAATTGAGTGTTCTCGTGTAGATCGACCCGAGTTCACATCAACAGCTACTAGCGCTTCTGTTTGGTCAATAATCAGGTAGCCACCAGATTTGAGCGTTACTTGCGGTGTAACCATTTTATCGAGCTGGGTTTCAACCCCGAATTTGGCAAAGATTGCTTGCTTGTCACGGTGAAGTTTTACTCTTTTTGCTGCCGTTGGCATGAGCATTGTCATGAAGTCTTTGGCCTCCTGGAAGCCATTTTCTCCAGCTACCAGAACTTCACCCGTGTCTTTGTCATATAGGTCACGAATTGAGCGCTTTATCAGGCTGCCTTCTTCATAGACCAGGCATGGCGCAGAAGAGGAAAGCGTAAGATTACGTACTTGCTCCCATAGGCGCATTAGGTAATCAAAGTCGCGTTCGATTTCTGCATTGGTACGAGATGCACCAGCGGTACGTAAAATAACGCCCATACCTTGTGGGACTTCAAGACCTGTTGCAACTGCTTTTAAACGTTTGCGATCGGCTGCATTTGTAATCTTGCGTGAAATACCACCGCCACGAGCAGTATTTGGCATCAGGACGGAATAACGTCCTGCAAGCGAAAGATAAGTTGTCAGTGCAGCACCCTTGTTGCCACGCTCTTCCTTTACAACTTGAACCAATAGAACTTGGCGTCGTTTGATTACTTCTTGAATTTTGTAATGGCGTCTTTGGCGACGAGGTGGCGTTGGAACTTCTTCCAGAGCGTCTTCCTTACCCACTGATTCAATGCCTTCTTCTTCACTGTCGTCAGAGCCATTGTCAGCATCTGAATTTTCTTCTGAAGTATCAGATTTTTCTTCTTCGGCTGCGGCCTCTTTTTTCTTGCGAGAGTTGCGACGCGGAGCACGTTTCTTAGGCTTTTCTGCCTCTGCTTCTGTATCTTCAGCTTGAGTTTCTTCAGCCGCAGTTTCAGTTACTTCTTCGCTTAGCTCTTTTGAATCCTTGTCTTTTGCTTTAGCTTTGGATGTTTTCTTGGGATCTGCTTTTCTTCTCGTGGAGCGACGTTTTGGCTTTTCCTCGGTTACTGGCTCATCATCGGATGTGTTGTCATCATCTTTTGATTCATCAGCATCTTCTGGCAATGGTTCTGAAATTGAATCCATTTTAACCATTGCAGCCATTGTTGTTGGACTGCCGTCGTCTTCAGCATCATCACCGTTAGTTTCATCATCTGATGATGTTTCAGCTACCGGTGCCTTTTTGCGGCGGGTAGTTCTGCGCTTTGGTTTTTCTTCAGGTTCAGTTTTTGCTTCAACTGTTTCTGCTTCTGTTTTTTTTTCTGCAGCTTCAACAATCTCTTCTTTTTTGGCAACTGGAGCCTTTTTACGGCGAGTAGAACGGCGTTTTGGTTTTTCTACTTTCATTTCAGAACCATCAGCTTCATCTTTGGCTTCTACTTCTGCAATTTTATCAGATGTCTCATTTTCAGAAGGAGCCTCATCTGTGCCTGCTTCAGCATCTGAATTTTCTTCTGCAGCTTTGGCTTTTTTTGAACGATGACGGCGCGGCTTTTTCTTGGGCGCTTCATCTTCTTCGTCATCATCTGATGATACTTCAATCACGTTGTTGTCTTCTTCTTCTTCAGCTTCGCGAGATGCACGAGCATCTTCAGCTTCAGCATCAAGCAAAGCCTGACGATCTGCCACCGGGATCTGATAATAATCTGGATGAATTTCAGAGAAAGCCATGAACCCATGACGGTTGCCACCATAGTCAACAAATGCAGCCTGAAGCGAAGGTTCTACCTTTGTCACCTTTGCCAGATATATGTTGCCTCTTAGTTGTTTCTTCTCCTGTGATTCAAAATCGAATTCTTCAATTCTGTTACCGCGCACCACCGCTACCCGGGTTTCTTCCGGGTGGGATGCGTCTATTAGCATCTTGTTTGACATGTATTCTAATCTCCGCAGACTTTTGCTCCGGAACAAACAGCAATGACTGGAGGAAGCTTGTCAGGCTTTCCAAAAGGTCCTGGCATCGATATTAAAGCCGCTGAATGAAACGATAAAAGTCGGGTAATGAATGATGTAAAGAAGCCGGCTTGAAAGCTTTTACGGATCTAGAAGATGGTTTTTGAGAACCGTCTCTGATCTTTTGTAAATCCTTCGTAATGTTCGCCACGTTCTTCTTCCGCATCTCTTTAATCGGGGCTGGTTGTTTGCCAGCCAGTGAAGCGTACTTTAGGGGGGTTGTGCTATACAAAACCGCGCCTTTAACGCTGTATTAGAGCCGTTTGAGAGTTTTTGTCGTCAAACCGCACGAATCTTTTTCATCAAATATCCTGTTGCCCCACAGGAAGATATTCTAATCCAATTCAAACTTTAATATGAAGTTTTCATTGATCAGATGTTGATGAATCAATAGATAGGCAATGTTTGGCACTATCACAAGTAAATTCGTTATCACGAAGATGATTATTGATTTTCCATGCAATTTTCACATTGTCCTGCTATACTCCGAGTCCTTGAAAATCTGATTATTTGGGGTTGACGTTTCAGGCTT
>JAALLB010000046.1 GCA_011087745.1 Hyphomicrobiales bacterium
TAGTCGCTTAACATTTGAACAAAACGCCCTCCGACAAACAAGCGGCGGTTCACTTCGCTGGATCCTGATTCAATTATTTCGCGCCAGACCCTAAGTGCGCAGGTTACAAAAATTTCAGAATTGCATTCTGCCATTGAGGCAAATGAAATGCGAAGCCCGGAAGCGATAAAAGCTCAGCTAAAAGCACAAGTTGATCAGCTGATTGAGAATAATTCCGACTTTGATGAGCAGCGTCTTTATCAAGAAGCAGCACTTCTTGCAGTCAAGGCGGACTTGCAAGAAGAGTTGGACCGTTTGGTTGTGCACGTAAAAGCAGCGCAAGAACTTTTGGCAAGTGAGGGGCCGGTTGGCAGACGCCTTGATTTTCTTGCCCAGGAGTTTAACCGCGAATGCAATACGATATGTTCCAAATCAAATTCTGCGGAAGTAATCTCCATGGGGCTGGACATGAAGTTGATTATCGATCAATTTCGTGAACAGCTACAGAATATGGAGTGATTGAAAACCATGGATGCTCAAACCATTAAACGCCGGGGCGTAATGCTTGTTTTGTCTTCACCATCTGGTGCTGGCAAATCAACAATCGCACGTAACTTATTGGCTAAGGAAGATAACCTGGAGCTTTCCGTTTCTGTTACTACGCGGGCAAAACGTGGCAGTGAGATAGATGGCACTCATTATCATTTCATTTCTGAGCGAGAGTTTGAACGCAAACGGGATAGTGATGCCTTGTTGGAGTGGGCACCGGTGCACGGAAACTATTATGGCACACCGCGTGACGCTGTTGACAAAGCAATGAGCGAGGGGCGGGATATGCTCTTTGACATTGATTATCAAGGCGGTCAGCAATTGATGCACACGGCACGCGCTGATGTTGTTTCAATTTTCATTCTGCCGCCATCCATGACGGAGTTGAAAGCTCGATTGATAAGACGGGCAGAAGATGCTGAGGATGTAATTGCTAAACGCCTTTCCAATGCTATTGAAGAGATATCCCATTGGAAAGAATATGATTATGTTGTTGTGAACGAGGATCTTGAACGCGCATTTAACCAGGTACAATCCATATTGACCGCAGAGCGCTTGCGCCGTGATCGTCGTCCGGGTTTGTTTGAATTTGAAGATGCACTTGTAAATGGCTGATATTCAGGTTGTAGATTCTGTAGAAGATATCGCCCTTTGCCTTAAGCTTCGCCGTATCGTGTTTATTGAAGAACAAAATGTTCCCGAAGTTGAGGAAGTGGATGGTGATGATAAGCACTGTACCCATATTCTTGCATGTGAAAAAAGCAAACCCATTGGAGCAGCGCGTTTTCAATATATCGATGGCAAAGCAAAAATTCAGAGAGTTTGTGTTCTGCAAGAAGCCAGAGGAACAGGATTGGGTGCCGCAATCATTGCTAAGATTCTGTCAGTTGTGAAAGTTGAAAAAAAAGCCAAATTTGCAATATTGGGCTCTCAAGTTCATGCGGTGTCATTTTATGAAAAGCTTGGATTTGAGGGCTTTGGCGAAGAATACTTGGATGCAGGTATTTTACACCGGGATATGAAAATCAAAATTTAGAGTGCGTTGGCGAGCCTAACAAATCCGGCAACATCAATTTCTTCGGCACGTTTTGTGGGTATGATTTCAGCCTTCTCCAGTAACGCCTCACCACCCAAAGATTTAAGACTTGCTCGCAACATTTTCCTGCGTTGTCCAAATGCTGCCCGAGTTATCGTTTCCAGGGATTTGATTGAGCACGGTAAAGGTTCCGGCCTTGGCTGCAGGTGTACAATGGAAGATGTAACCTTTGGCGGTGGTGAGAACGCTTCTCTGGAAACATCGAATGCTTTTGTTGCGTGAGTTCGCCAACCGCACAACACACCCAATCTTCCGTAATGTTTGTCAGCCGGAGTTGCACAAATTCGTTCGGCAACTTCTTTTTGGAACATCAGTGTCAGACTGTCAAAAAAGGGTGGCCATGCTTCTCCACCAAGCCATCCTGTTAAAAGCGGTGTTGCAACATTATAAGGTAGGTTGGCTACAATCTTGGTTTTGCGGGTGATGAGGTTTTGCCAGTCCGTCTCCATTGCATCGCCTTCAATCACCTTGAGCCTGCCGTCATAGTGATTGCTAATTTGTGCCAGTGCATCAAGACATCTTGGATCACGTTCAACGACGATCACACTTTCTGCACCGTTGGCAAGTAATGCTCTGGTTAGTCCTCCAGGACCCGGGCCAACTTCAATAATATCGTAGCCTTCAAGTGAGCCAGCAGTTCTGGCAATTTTTGAAGTTAAATTCAGATCAAGAAGGAAGTTTTGTCCGAGTGATTTTTTGGCTGCCAGGCCGTGTTCTTCGATTACCTCTCGCAGAGGGGGGAGCGTGTCGATTGTACTCACGATTGCTGGCTCATCTGGTGCGCCATATTCAAGGCAGCTATAAAGCTGGATGGATTGGCTTTTCCTGTTCCTGCGATGTCATATGCAGTGCCGTGATCCGGAGAGGTTCTGATAAAAGGAAGGCCAAGTGTCACGTTTACCGCATCATCGAAGCCAAGAGTTTTTGCCGGAATGAGTGCCTGATCATGATACATGCAGATTGCAACATCATAAGTCGCACGAGCTGTTTTGTGGAACATGGTGTCTACCGGTAAAGGCCCCCATGCATTTATGCCAGCTGCTTGCAATTTTTCAATTGCGGGTTGAACCACTTCTGCATCTTGGTGGCCCATACTGCCATTTTCCCCGGCATGTGGATTAAGTCCAGATATAGCCAAACGAGGGTTATTGATGTCAAAGCGTGATTGCAAATCTTGAGCGGTGATCCGGGCAGTCTCGATGATTAGCTCCTGGGTAAGCTGTGTAGGCACGTCGTGTAATGGAATGTGGATGGTAACAGGTATGGTTCTGAGCTCTGGTCCAGCCAGCATCATAACAGGAGTGATTGTATTGCCGGTGTGCTTTTGTCCAAGTTCGGCTAGATATTCGGTGTGGCCCGGTTGTTTGAAACCAGCGTCATATAATACATGCTTGTTTATCGGGCAGGTGACAATGCCTGCAGCCGTTCCTTTGAGGGTCAGTGCCACGCAGGTGTCTATAGACTTTATGGTGCCCAGCGCATCTGCGTTTTTTGGAGAACCTGGGTCTCCGGCCAAAGGTTGCTGAATATCCAGAACGGAAAGGTGTTGGTCATCCAGAGTGCCAAGCTGATAGTCCTTGAAATTGATTTCTAGTTCCAAGAGTGCAGCGCGGCGTTTCAAGAATTCCAAATCGCCTGCAACAAAGAAATCTGGAAGTGGTGTTGTTTTTCTGTGTGCCCATGCTTTCAACAGAATATCCGGGCCAATTCCTGAAGGGTCGCCCAGAGAGACAGCAAGCGGTAAGGTTTGCTTGCTCATGGTTTTTACTGATAAACGATGGTTGCGCGTTTACGCAATTCACTTAAGTATTCTTTGGAAAAATCACCGGCCTGTTCGCCGAACTGGGTGAAGTCTGTTGATTGTTTTGTCACTTGCGCAGCGCGGTCATCGTCAACGGTTTTGCTACTGCAAATTGCCATAAACTCAGCACCTTTGTCAGTTTCCTGAGCTGGAGTTGTGCCACCCACACTTGCATTTGAGATTGCAGTTTTCCAGTTGCTTGGTAATTCAGGTTCCATAATGTGCCTGCGATCAATAAGGCTGACGTCTTTCAAACCCTTGATTGATTGAAGTAGTGTATCGCAACCGGAAACCGTCTTGCGAAATGCATTTGCTTCTCTTGTGCGCGTAGCCAATGCATTTTTTGATCTTTTATTCTTGGGAACTACAAAAATAACCTGCTTAAAACTGTATTCATTTACCTTTGGTTTTTGATTGCCGTTTTCTCTTAGCTGCGTAATGGCTTGTTGTTCAGATACACGGGAAGTCTCGCTTTGAAATTTGCCTTGAACTGTTCGTTGCCAGCTAATTTGAGTTTTAACAAACTCCTTAAAGTGAGATGATCCAACCCCCAGTTTTCCCAGTTGTTGTGAAAGAACTTTTGGTGAGGCGCGATTTTGCTTTGCAAAATTTGCAAATGCCGCATCAACCTGTGCCTTTGTGGCAGTTCTTTGGCGCAGTTTTGCTTCCTGCAGCTTTAGTGCTTGTTCTATCATTTCGTTTTTAGCAATTTTTGCGCGGTTACCTGGAACCCGCCGAAGTGCGAGGAATTTTGCTCTACGTTGAATATCAAAATTGGTTATGGGCGTTTTATTAACCAGGATTTTGATGTAGGCACCACGATTTTGGACTCCACCTTTTTTGGTGATTACTTTAGCGAGCTCGGTATTTTCTTCTTTGGCAGCTTCTGTTGTTTCCGTATTTGCTTCGGTCGCCAATTGGGTACTTTCACCCGCTTTGGCACTATCTTTGATTGCTGAGTTTGATGAATTGCAAGCGACGATCGCAAGTAGCGCCCCGCTGAACAGACAATTTAGGCCTATTGTGGCAATTTTCATTTTTTCGTCCCCGAGATATATAAAGTCAGCCCTGATAGTAATCTCAAACACGTCAAATCAGGTATTTTTATGATATTTTGTTTTTTCAGCCTAATTCTCACCGATATCAAAGTCGCGCGAGAACCCGCCAATGGTGCGAAGCCCTAACGAAACACCAATTGAGCGGCCGCTGTTTTTGCCGGTAAAGCGGTTATCATTTTCGGTATAGCTAAGTGAGAATGAGAAACAGTCATTATCATACCCAAGCCCTATACCATGCTTGTACAGTTCGCTGTTTTCAATATCGTAGGAAGCTGAACCGAAGAGGCGCCAATTTTCGTCAAGACGTACACTACCGGTACCAGTAACTTCATGCCTATCATTGTCAAACCGATAGTTAGGTTGAGCTTCAGTGAATGTATATGATGCACGAATTGAATAGTCGGTCTTTCTAACAGTCACATCAACTTCAGTGCTATTAAGATCCAAATCTTCTTCATCCAAGCGAATTGCTACACCAGCAGAAATTCCTGTGTTGTCATTGACCCTTAGTGAGGCAACATAGTCAGAACGGTCAGTTTCCAATCCTGATTCCTGACCTACGTTCGTTAGATCGTTTGTAGCAGCAAAAGAATTGTCACCACCAAGATGGAATGATTGACCAGCAACAATATCTACACTGCCGCCTTCAATAAAACTTGCAGAGTAACGGAAGCCAATATTTGCCCGCGTGCCACCTTCGACACGGTCGTAACCTGAGAATTTATCGCGTTCAAAAAGGTTTGACGTATCAAACAACAAGCTTTGTGCGTCTTCATTGGCAAATTCGCCAATATTACGTTCATTTGGACGTACTATTACCTGGGCAATTGGTTCGAGGATATGGCTTGCAGTTTCAGTTTGTGCAATTAACGGGTAGCGGATTTCAAACATGCCTGCTGGCATGACGCGGTAGATAGTTTCGTTACTTAGCATTGTCGGATTTATTGGAAGGCCGCTTGCACCAGGATTGTCAATATCTTGGTAAATGGCATCGCCACGAACACTTAGAGATGCTGTGCTGACCAATCCGCCCGAAGTTATGCTGGAAGCTTTCCATTCAAGTTGACCACTAACACGCGTTGTATTGCCATCTAGGCCCGTAAAACGATCATTGGCTCGATTTACATTAGTTAAGTCAGAAGCTACGCCGATATTTGAGAATTGCACACCATCACGAGAAAGACTTGCAATATTTAGGTCAAATGACACCTGACCAAGGTTAAATTCTTCGCCGGATACGGCATTGTAATCAAGTAGTGGCAGAACGGTTGCCTGTTGATCTGTTGCTGATTGATTTCCAGGGAAGAAAGTATCTGATAGTTCATCCAGAGTTCTTGACTGAACCAGGAAATCTTGTGCTCTCAGATCAAAGTAGTTCTTTTCACCCATGCCTTTGAGAAAAATTTCGTTTGTTATGTCGTTGTCGTCTTTGCCATCAAGGTCATAGGTGCGAGCAAAATTGTCATCTGACTGAAAGAGGGCATCCCATCCAAGCTGCCAGCGTTCGTTGATGTCAAACAAGCCTCTTGTGATAACGGCATGACGGCTGTCTTCGTTTGAATCGACTGTATTATTGGTAAATGCTTCTGGCTCTTGTTGGTTAATTCCAGAATAGCGAATGCTATATTCGCCATTATCCGTTCTGTGGCGCCATTCTGCTTCACCCAGGAAATCCTGGCGTTGGTAGTAGGTACCATAAACAGTCAGATCGTAGTTGGGAGCAAGATTGAAGAAATAACCTTGGCCGTAGCTTAAGCCTTTTTCTTCTGAGTCTCTGATCCTCGGAATCAAGAAACCTGATTTGCGTTTAATTGCAGGATCTGCGTGCGAGAAATGCGATAACCGGGCAACTGGTTTGCCGAAGAACTCAAATGTTGGCTGTTCATATTCAATGGTTTTCTTGGCATTGTTAACAACAACTTTTGCAGCTCGGATCGACCAAAACGGAGGTTTTTGAGGGTTTTCAGCGCAGGCTTTACAGGCGGTGTAAACACCGTTGTTAAATTCCGTAACTTCGCCGTCACGACGTTCAGCGCTCTCTGCGGCAATGCGTGTATTATCTGCTGTCTGAATATTAAGAGCAGAAACAAAACCGTCCTTGAAATCATCAGTGATGTCAATTTCTTGTGCAAATATACGGTTGCCATTTGGTTCCAGAATTTCAACATTATCAGTTGCCGTTAGTCGGCCGCTTTGTTGATTGTATTCAACACGATCTGCAACAAGTGTGGATTTTCCATAGGCGATCTGAACATTGCCGGTTGCAATAACAAGACTACGATCATTGTAATAGGTGAGTTGATCAGATTCAAGCAGAAGTTGTTCTTTTTCGTCCGGAGCAGAAGATTCATCAAAAATTTGGGTTGCTTGAACTTCCTGTGCATCTGCAAGGTTAAGCGAAAGCTGGAAATCTTCATCAAAAGATACAGGGCTAAACGCCAAAAGGCTCGCAGCCGCACAGGTTGCAAGCAAAACGCTGGTGTTGCGTTTTTTAATCATTTTTATCCCGTGCTCAGGACGTACCAATTACCCGTCCTCCTGATGCAACAATACACTCATACCAAACAAGGTCGCCACAAATCCCGGTACCCATGCTGCCAATGCAGGCGGCACAACACCATTACTACCCAGAGCCGTTATCAGACTCGTTAATGTATAAAGCACGAACCCGCATAATATGCCACCCAAAATCATCCTTCCAACCTGCCCAAACCGTACAAATCGAAGGCAAACGGTGGCGGCAACGATTACCATTGCCAATAAAAACAGGGGAAGGGCTGTTAGACTATAATATTGAACTAAGTAAGGCTTGCCGTTAGTGCCTGATTTTTCCACACGTTTCGCGATTTCTTTCAATTTCCAAAATGAAATGCCATCGGGTTTTGAGCTAATGCCCAAAAGCTCGTCTTCCGTTAACCTTGTTTTTAAATTCATTGAATCTAATACGGTTTTTTTCCCTGATGCATCTGTTTTTGCTACGTCATTCAATACCCAGCTACCTGTTCCATGAATTGCCTGTTTGGCATCCAGGCGTTCGATGATCTGCCATTCTTTGTTAAAACGTATAATGGAAACGTTGCTTAAATGCCTGCCGCTTTTACGTGCGATTTCAGCATTGATCACCGAACTTCCACCATTATCATCTTGTTGTTTGATCCAGTAGCTGCGCGAGGTAATATTACCGTTATTCGTTGGTCTTTTGTAAATTACTTCAGCTGACAGCGCTTCACTATATTCAAATGCCTTGATGGCATACGGGTTGTATATTGTTGCAACCAAAATTCCTACGAGCACAGCAGAAATGCTGATGGGTAGCAGAAAATGAGAAGCAGATATTCCGGCTGCGCGTGCAACAACCAATTCCATCTTTTGATTGAGTTGTGTCAGGGTTATCATAGCTGCAAAAAGACAGGCGAAGGGAAATGCTTTTTCGATGAAGAGCGGTGCTCGCAAGAGCGAGATTGTATATAACGACCAAAGTGAAATATCTGCAATGTTAGCAGATTTACGTAATTGTTCGATGAAATCAATCGTAACAATCAAGAATCCCAAGCCCAGCACCATTGCCATTAGTACCTTTAGAAAGCGAAGAGAAATATAAAATGCTAGCGTTTTTCCAATCATGTTTTTACGCCCGCGAGACGACGACGAAACATTTTGTAGCGACTGTAAATTTGCTCAAACTTGCCGAGGAGGGTTGCATTGTATTTATCAATGATATCAATGACCGGTTTTGGCAGGCTCGCTGGACGATTGGAGACTATAAAATAAGCACCAAAAATGATGCAGGCTATCGGCAAGAAATAAACCAAATAAACAGCATTGGGATCTGTTCTAATAGAGCTTATAGCAGAAAACCCCATACCTCTGGCAATGATAACAGAGATTGCGGCGGCGGAGATTGAAGCGCTGAAACTTTGTCGATTTGATCGAGCTTGTCCTGCAAATGCCAGTATCATGAATATATAAGCAAAAGGCCACAACATCTCTGAAAAGCGCTCGTGAATTTCGCTGGTATAACGAGTTGGGTATTTTTTATAATAGTTATCATTTTGAGCTGGATTGAATAATTCGAATGTTGTGCGTTCTTTGGCTTTAATATCTCCTTCTTTTTTGGAATTACTCCCAGAAAAGCTTGATAGATCAAATATATAAGATTGGTAATTGATTAGCGTTATGCTGTCGTCTTTGCGATTAATTTGTTGGATTTCACCATCTTTTAGCTTCAGATAAGAACCTTGTGTAGACCGGGTTAGAAACCCTTCCTTTGCAGTGTAAATAAGACCAGTATCTTCTTCGCGCTCATCAGAAATTAGTATGCCCGTCAGAATGCCTCCTGCATTTCGTTCAGATATATGGAAGGTTAATCCTTTGTCGATTTTATTGAAGGAACCTTCCTGTATCAAAACGGAAACGAGATCAGCTCGCATTTCGGTCACAAAAGACCGGAGTTTGATCAAGCTTAATGGGGAGACTACATGACCGACTATACCTGTAAATAAGCTGCATAAAAAAGCAAGTATGATTAGCGGTTTTGCTATGGTCCAATTGGAGCAACCACTTGCAGTTAAGACTACCAGTTCTGTATTTGTATTCATTGCGTTTATTGTACTGATTGTGGATAATAATAAAGCAATTGGAATAATTGCCACCAGCAAATTTGGAACAGCTAATGTTGTGAGTGACAGATAGGCGAAAATTGTTTGCCCGTTGGTATTGATAATGTCGATGCCCTTAAGCGCCTGAATTATCCAAACAACACCTGCCAGTGAGCCCAGAATAATCAGGGTTGCTGACGCGGCTTTCTGGAATATGTATCGCTCAATCAACGACATGTTTTAATGTACCCCAAAAGCTCATTAGTTGTTTCAACTATCTTTGGTTTAATCCTATTGAACAAACGATTCCATAGCTGATTGTTTATAGTTAACATTATTGCTCAGAATTGGCTAAATTTTGAACAAAAAACTAGGTAAAGAAGCTGTTATACTCCGAGTCCTTGAAAATCTGATTATTTGGGGTTGACGTTTCAGGCT
>JAALLB010000047.1 GCA_011087745.1 Hyphomicrobiales bacterium
TCGTATCATATCACACCAAAACATTCGGGTTTTGGAGTAGGATGGGTATAGATGATCTTTTGACGGTACGTACAACCCTGCAAAAATTGACGGGAGCACGTTCGTTTTTGCGCCAGGATGTTCTTCGAATTGATGATGATGGTGAAGAAACTGTTCTTTGCGGTGCAGATGTTGAAGTTGCCTTTATCAATCATGGGGGGGCCAAGCGCTTCCCGGATGATTTGCGGGTCAAACTGGGCGATAATGTTGCTGAGTAAAACAAACGTTATTTGTACCTGATTGCCACAAATCCTAACGCTTCATTAACCATAATCGATTCTAACATAACGTAGAGTCATTTTTGGTTTAAGAGCCTGACATTCTTTGACCACAGTTTTGACTATGAAAGAAAGAATGGGGGCTGGATTGGACATCCGTGCCGTAATTTAAGAAAGATGCTTGCAGATATGATTGAAACTGCACTTTTTGGCGTGTCAGCCGCATTTGCACAAGGCCTTGAAACTTCTGAATTGGGAGGGACAGTTGATGTTTCTCTAGTTGGTTTGTTCTTGGAAGCTGGCCTGATTGTAAAAATTGTCATGATTGGCCTTCTTCTAGCTTCTGTTTGGAGCTGGGCCATTATTATCGACAAATGGTTTTTGTATGCGCGTACCAAGCGTCAACTTAATCGGTTTGAAAAAGTTTTCTGGTCGGGTCAGTCATTGGAAGAACTTTACAAGTCACTTTCTGATCGTAGTCCAACTGGTATGGGCGTACTGTTTGTTGCTGCCATGCGGGAATGGAAACGTTCATTTGAGCGCGGGGCCAATTCACAAATTGGCCTTGGAACACGGATCGATAAAGTTCTGGATGTATCACTTGCCAAGGAAGCTGAACGCCTTGAAAGTCGTTTGATGTTCCTGGCAACCGTTGGGTCTGCGGCTCCGTTTGTTGGATTGTTTGGTACTGTTATTGGTATCATGACTTCATTTCAGGCGATTGCCGGTTCTAAATCCACCAACCTAGCAGTTGTTGCGCCAGGGATTGCAGAGGCGCTACTTGCGACTGCTTTAGGCCTTCTTGCTGCAATCCCTGCAACAATTTTCTATAATAAGCTTTCTGCAGACGTGAGTAAGATTACAACCAGACTTGAAGGCTTTGCGGATGAATTTTCAGCAATTCTTTCACGCCAGATTGATGAAAAAGCAAGTCAGGCAAACCAGCAACCTCGTGCTGCTGAGTAAGGATTTAGATCATGGGAATGTCTATGGGAAAGGCTGGTGGTGGCGGCAAGCGACGTCGTGCAAGACGCCATGTGCCTGTTAGTGAAATTAACGTAACACCGTTTGTAGATGTCATGCTTGTTTTGTTGATTATCTTCATGGTGGCTGCACCCTTGCTTACTGTGGGTGTCCCGATTGATTTACCTGAAACGCAAGCAAAATCGCTGCAGCCTGAGACTCAACCGATAACGATTTCGGTCAATGAAGAAGGCAAAGTTTTTATCCAGGATAGTGAAATTTCTCCGGATGACATTTTGGCTCAACTCGAGGCCATAGCCAAAAATGGCTATGAAGAACGCATTTATATGCGCGGTGATCGCACGGCAGACTATGGAACCGTGATGAAAATCATGGCTCGTATTTCTGCTGCTGGTTACAAGAAAATTGGTTTGGTTACATTGCAAGAGCAAGGTCAGTAAACTTCGATGAAACTTGGTACAACCCTATCCAGTGTTGCGCATGTGGCAATCCTCTCCTGGGGATTGTTGACTGTTTCTGCGCCGCCACCTCTTGAGGTGGCTGATGTGGAGTCTGTACCGATTGATATTATTCCAATTGAAGAACTGGCAAACGCTGTTATCGGCGCAAAAGAAGCGGATGTCACGAATACACCAGCTCCTACCCCTACACAAAAACCACAGGAAGTGCCGGAAGCAACGAATGTTGGCGATTCTACCAAAGATGTGAATATTGAAACTGAAGAACCAGCTGATGAAACACCAACAGAAGAAACATCAGAAGCTTCAAAGGCACCAGTTTCTGAACCTGAACCGACACCTGAACCAACACCAGTTGAAAAGGTAGAAGAACCAACGGCCAAAGCAACTGAACTTGCAGCCTTGCCTGATCCTGCAACGCCCGTTACACCAAAAACCCCTGAGGCGACGCCAGAGCCGGAAGTCTCTGAAGATGGATTGGAAAAACTGATTGAGGAAAACAGAATTACTGTTCCTTCAGTAGCTGTGCGCCCAAAACCTGCAAAGCCTAATACGGCAAAAACGAATGATCGCAAGCAACTGGCAGAATTGACCAAAGCGACGGGCAAGCCTGATGCGCCAGTTAAAAAAGAAGCAAAAAAAGAAACCAAACTTCAAGACAAGAAGAAGCCTTCATCTGGCGGACAGAAGAAGTCTACCAAAACGGCTGCATTGGGAACCACTCAAGGTAAAACAAGTGGTACTTTATCAAGAAGTGAACTGGATGGTTTGAAAGCTGCCATTGCACGATGTGCAACAGGCATAGCTGGGCAACTTATTTCTGAAGATTTGAGAATCAAAGTTGTTATTCAATTGGCTCCAGATGGAACGATCAAGAAAATTCCTGTTGTTGATACCATTGGTGGTACGACAGCAGAACGCAAGCGTTATGGCTCAGCAATGGCGCGAGCCGTTAAACGTTGTGCGCCCTATGATTTTTTACCTAAGAATAAATATGACACCTGGGCTGAGATTGTACCCACATTCCATCCAGCCAAGATGTTCCAATAAGATTTAAAATAAAGAGGAAAACCCATGTTTTCGATCCTTCAGAAGTTTCTCATCTCATTGATAGCAATTTTTGCTTTCGCGACTACATCCAATGCGTGGATCGAGTTTGATATTACACGCGGTAATGTTGAGCCTCTTCCTATTGCGATTATGGATTTTCAGGGAGATAAAGTAGCTCAGGATATCTCCAATGTGATTTCGAACAACTTGAGAAATTCAGGTCTCTTTAAACTGACAGATAGCGCAGCATTTATCCAAAAATCGCTGGATGTCAGCGGACGCCCAAAATTTGAAGATTGGCGTGTTCTAAATGTTCAGGCACTTGCAAATGGTGCTGTCAGCAAACTTGCTGATGGACGTTTGCGGGTTGATTATCGTTTGTGGGATATTTTTGCTTCGGAAGAAGTCTTTGGCGGCAAGCGCCTTGAGATTGAAGCAAAGTTTTGGAGCAGAGCTGCCCATATTATTTCGGACAAGATCTATGAAGGTTTAACTGGCGAAAAAGGTTATTTTGATAGCCGAGTAGTTTTTGTAGATGAATCTGGCCCGAAGAACAAACGCGTTAAACGTCTTGCGATTATGGACCAGGATGGCGCTAATGTTCGTACGCTAACCCGTGGTAGCGATTTGGTTTTGACGCCACGTTTTTCACCGACTCGTCAAGAGATCACCTATATGTCTTTTGAGGGTGGTCAACCGCGCGTTTATCTTCTCCAAATTGAAACAGGCCAGCGTGAAGTTGTCGGTAATTTTCCAGGCATGACCTTTTCACCAAGATTTTCACCTGATGGTCAAAAGATTGTTATGAGCCTTCAGCAAGAAGGTAACGCCAATATTTATGCGATGGATTTGCGTTCTCGTAATACAACGCGCCTAACCAGTGGTGCAGCGATTGATACTGCACCGTCATTTGCACCTGATGGATCTCAGATTGTTTTTGAATCAGACCGTGGTGGTCGCCAGCAACTTTATATAATGGGCGCTGGCGGTGGCGAGCCAAAACGTATCTCTTTTGGCAATGGTCGTTACTCAACACCTGTTTGGTCTCCGCGAGGTGATTTGATAGCATTTACCAAGCAATCTGGCGGTCAATTCTTGATCGGTGTTATAAAACCGGATGGCAGCGGTGAACGTATTCTAGCAGAAGGTTTCCACAATGAAGGACCAACTTGGGCGCCTAACGGCCGTGTCTTGATGTTCTTCCGTGAAAGCCCTGGTGCAGCAGGTGGTCCAAAGCTTTATTCTATTGATTTGACGGGTAGAAATGAACGCCGGGTGCAAACTCCTTCATTTGCTTCTGATCCCGCCTGGTCGCCGCTCTTGGATTAAGTGTTTGGTAGAATACAGATGAATTTATGCTCTTGCCTTGATTGCCGCCATTTTGACATATTGCAATGTTCAAAGGGGCAAAAGTGGCAGGGAACTACACTTTACTAAATGGTGGGAAACCATATTGAAACAGAATGGCTTATAAACGGTTTGTTAACCTTGTTTCTTGGTTGGGAATTAACCTGAACAAGATATTATCAAAGTCATTAAAATTTTATAGGAGCGACGGGCACATGCTTGCTGCAACATCTATTTTGAAATCACCTGCAGTACTAGCTTTGGCATTTGGCCTTGCGGTTGCAGGTTGTGCAAAAAAAGACAAGTTACCGGACAATTCTGGCCAATTGGGTTTGAATGGTAGTGAAGCACCTGGTTCTCCTGGGGAATTTACAACATCTATTGGTGACCGTGTATTCTTTGAAACAGATTCATCTGTTCTGACATCAACTGCACGCCAGACGCTTACCGGACAAGCACAATGGCTTCTAAAGTATCCTAATTACCCAATTACGATTGAAGGTCATGCGGATGAACGTGGTACTCGAGAGTACAACTTGGCACTGGGTGCTCGCCGTGCTGCTGCAACCCGTGACTTCCTGGCTTCCAATGGTGTACCGAGAAACCGCATCCGTACAATTTCGTTTGGTAAAGAACGTCCAATTGCAGTTTGTAATGATATTTCATGTTGGTCTCAAAACCGCCGTGCAAGAACAGCCCTGACCGCTCCTCAAGGCTAATCTCTAAAACTATGTTTGAATGTTAAAAGCGGCTTGAAAAAGCCGCTTTTTTCGTATGTTTCGGCATGATCACAACAAATTTTAGACGTAGTTTTATTGCTTATTTGTTAGAACACTGCTTCATTGGATTTAATATTTTTGAAATTGGGGAATTACGAATGAAACGACTATTTCTGACCTTGTGTCTTGGATGTGCGGTAATAGTACCTGCGCAAGCTCTTGATCCTGGAACGCCTATCATCAAGGTGCAGTCTGGAGATGCAGCGTACCGTGTCAGCGTATTGGAAGAACAAGTTCGTCAACTTAATGGTCGGATCGAAGAGCTGACTTTTCAATTACTCGAGATGCAGGAAAAAATTCGCCGCCAAAACGAAGATAATGAATTTCGTTTCCAGGAACTGGAAGAGAAAAAAGGTTCTCTTGAAAATGGATCGACGGATGATGT
Organism: Hyphomicrobiales bacterium; assembly: GCA_011087745.1. Taxonomy (GTDB): domain Bacteria; phylum Pseudomonadota; class Alphaproteobacteria; order Rhizobiales; family Rhizobiaceae; genus JAALLB01. Next base: position 5,261 of record JAALLB010000047.1, read on the forward strand.
TGCCTCAAATACAACAGGAGAAACTGGCTTGGAAAAGCCTGAGCCGTCTGGTCAGACACAATTGAATACTGACTCAGACGGTAGTGCCATTGAAACAGAAACTACCACTGCTCCAACAATCGATGGTGTTGAGATATATAAGGGTGAGGGCGGACTAGATCCAAATCTATCAGGTACCTTGGGAACCATTCTTTTTGATGAAAATGGCAATATAATTGATACAACAATTGGCAAGCCGCTTGATCTTACTGCGTTGCCAAAGGCTGGAGATGTTCAAGATTCACTTCCCGAGAGTGCTGAAGAGCTTTTTGATCTTGGCTATAACCATGTGCAAACTGGCAGATATCAAGATGCAGAAAATATGCTGTCCAAGTTCTCAATCAATTATGCAGATCACCCGCGCATGCCAGAAGCACGGTTTTGGCTCGGTGAGAGTTACCTTGGTCGAAGCCAGTTTAAGAAAGCTGCTGAAGTTTATCTGGATGCACAAAAGCGTTGGCCTAACAGCAAATTTGGTCCACAGACACTTTTGAAACTGGGTGTTTCATTGGCTGGACTTAATCAGCGTGAACTAGCATGCGCTACGTTTGCAAAAGTAACACAAAAATATCCAGATACGTCTCGTGCAGTGCGGCGTAATGTTGCCTATGAGCAAAACGCTGCTCGCTGTCTAACCAATTAAGGGTATTCATGAACACCCCTATAAACCCTCTTGAGCTGTTTAAGGTTGTTGATTCTAGCAGTCCAATCATTGTGGCCGTATCAGGTGGCAGTGATTCCATTGCGCTTTTATTACTTGCGTCCAGTTGGGCAAAAAGTGTTGATGCAAGTTTGCAAGTTGTAACGATTGATCATGGATTGAGACCGGAAGCTGCTGCAGAAGCAGCGTTTGTTTCTGGTGTGAGTGAAGGGTTGGAACTTCCTCACTTAACGCTAGCCTGGGATGGGTTAAAACCCGAAAGTGGTGTTTCCCAAGCTGCTCGAAACGCCCGATATCAACTTTTGGAAGAATTTGCCATAGATATTGGGGCTAAAACAATTCTTGTTGGTCATACGGCAAATGATCAGGCGGAAACCATTTTGATGCGTAACGCTCGCGGTGAAGATGGACAACAAGGGCGCGGGTTATCCGGTATTTCACCTTTGATGTTGCTGTCCAAACGCACAAAACTTGTACGACCATTGCTGGATATTAGTCGCAGTGCTTTACGGTCGTACCTTGGTGAGATGAACCAAAGCTGGATAGAAGACCCCAGTAATTCCGATGAAGCCTACGAACGGGTTAGAATTCGCAAGTCACTTGGAGGTGATGAAACCCGAATTTTCAATATTTGCCGGATGGCAAGCCTGTCGGGTAAGTTGCGCAAGGCAATGACTGACGAGGCAGCTGTCATTTTGTCTGAGAATACAACCGTTCTTGAAGGACCGCTTTATTCAGTTCCACTCGCTGCGATCGAAAAAGTACCCAATTCTGTTCAAAAGCTTGTTTTGCAAGTTTTGATAGCAGTCGCCGGAGGGGCAGAATTTTTTGCAGCGGACAAATCAGTTCAAAGATTATTGGATGATGATGGTGATGACCGCTTAACAATGGGACATGCTGTTGTTGAGAAAGTCGATGGCCAGTTCAGATTTTACCGTGAAAAGAGAAACATTCCGTCGGTTGTTGTAGGACCTGGAGATCACTTATTGTGGGATGGGCGTTTTCATATTGAAAACAATAGCGCATCTTCGTATTTTTGCGGGCCTTTGTCATTCGACCAATTGCAGGACATCGAGGCGGTGAGAGGTCGTAAGTTAAAAGTTAAGCTCCGGGCGGTTTTGGGTGGAACACCTTATCTTTGCGGAGATGGGGATGATGTAGTTCTGCCCTTTGTCAAAGGCTTTGAAATGCCAGCAAAATTGAAGTTTTCCCTATGTGTTCGATCTATTGAACATTTTTGTCCTGAATATGATTTTTCGTTGTTGGAATTTGTAGATGTGCTGAAAACGCGCATGGGCAGCTTTGGTCACGTGGTGTAAATATGCGCTGTTAACATCAATTATCCGTAATAATTGTATTATTTATGGCCATTAACCTTGGCAATTAACTCAACCCAACCTATCTTGAGGTTATATTAGTAAAAACCTTCTATGCTGTCATATTAGGTAGACTCTTTTCAGGAAGCTTTAATGAACTCGAATTTCAGAAATCTTGCTTTGTGGGCAATCATTGGTGTTATGCTGATTGCCTTGTTTAATCTGTTCCAGAACCCTGCTCAGCAAAGTAAGGCATCTGAGATTGCTTATTCTAAATTCCTTGATGAGGTTGAGAGCAATAATGTTAAGAGTGTGGAGATTGCCGGACAGGTGATTATCGGCACTTATTCGGACAATAACAGCAGGTTTGAAACCTACTCACCCGATGATCCAGCGCTTGTAAGCAAGTTGGAGGAACGCGGTGTTATTATCAATGCTACCCCGCCAAATGAAGGCTCTTCAATTTTGGGCATGTTGGTAAGTTGGTTGCCGATGTTCCTCATTCTAGGCGTATGGATTTTCTTCATGCGTCAGATGCAAGGTTCTAACAAGGGTGCAATGGGATTTGGCAAATCCAAAGCCAAATTGCTTACTGAAACTCAGGGCCGTGTAACGTTTGAAGATGTTGCCGGTGTTGATGAAGCAAAGGAAGATCTGGAAGAGATCGTGGATTTCTTGCGCGATCCAACAAAATATCAGCGCCTAGGCGGTAAAATTCCGCACGGCGTATTGTTGGTGGGACCTCCAGGCACTGGTAAGACTTTGCTAGCGCGCTCAGTAGCTGGTGAAGCCGATGTTCCGTTCTTTACGATTTCCGGTTCTGATTTTGTTGAAATGTTTGTGGGTGTCGGTGCAAGCCGTGTTCGGGATATGTTTGAGCAGGCCAAGAAAAACGCACCGTGTATTATCTTTATTGATGAGATCGATGCAGTTGGTCGTCACCGTGGTGCTGGTCATGGCGGTGGTAATGACGAACGCGAGCAAACCCTGAACCAGCTTTTGGTCGAGATGGATGGATTTGAAGCAAATGAAGGAATTATCCTTATTGCAGCAACTAACCGTCCTGATGTTCTTGATCCGGCGCTACTTCGTCCTGGCCGGTTTGACCGCGAAGTTGTTGTGCCTAACCCAGATGTTTCTGGCCGTGAAAAAATTCTTAAGGTCCACGCCCGTAAGGTTCCGCTTACTGACAATGTTGATCTGAAAATACTGGCTCGCGGCACTCCTGGCTTCTCAGGTGCTGATTTGATGAACCTAGTGAATGAAGCAGCGCTTTTAGCAGCTCGCAGAAATCGCCGTATGGTGAGTATGGCAGAATTTGAAGACGCAAAAGACAAAGTGATGATGGGTGCAGAACGCCGCTCAACAGCAATGTCCGAAGAAGAGAAAATGAATACGGCCTATCATGAAGCAGGCCATGCAATTGTTGCCCTCAACGTTCCATCTGCTGACCCTGTTCATAAAGCAACTATTATTCCGCGTGGTCGTGCGCTTGGCATGGTGATGCAATTGCCTGAAGGTGATCGTTATTCCATGAGTTACAAGTATATGATATCTCGTCTTGCCATCATGATGGGTGGCCGGGTTGCTGAGGAACTCAAGTTTGGCAAAGAAAATATCACTTCTGGCGCATCATCTGATATTCAACAAGCAACCAAGCTGGCAAAGGCGATGGTTACCGAGTGGGGATATTCGGATGATCTTGGTCAAGTAAATTATAGTGGTGACCAAACTCAAGGGTACCTTGGGATGGGTGGTTCAATGGGAACCACATCTGAAGCTACTGCACAAATAATTGATAGTGAAGTTCGCAGGTTGGTTGATACGGCTTATGCAGATGCTACTAAAATTCTCAAGAAGAAGAAAAAAGATTGGGAAACTCTTTCTCAAGGTCTTCTTGAATACGAAACACTTTCTGGTGATGAAATTGCTGAACTTATTAAAGGCAATCCACCAAACCGTGATGAAGATGCGGGCAAGCCACCTTCACGAGGATCTGCAGTGCCAACAGCTGGTGCCAAGAAAAAAGGTGGAGAACCTGATTCAGGTGACATGGAACCCCAGCCGTCCTAATCGGTATAAAAATACTTTGTTATACCCATCCTACTCCAAAACCCGAATGTTTTGGTGTGATATGATACGA
>JAALLB010000048.1 GCA_011087745.1 Hyphomicrobiales bacterium
AATCAACCTCAAATCAATCGGAAATACAGCCCTTATCCCGAGTTGACGTTAGTTAGAACCCGGCAGATTTAATAGTCAATCTTGCAAGATGTCCTATTTTTCAAAAACCATTCGAACAGCAACGGGCGTTACACGCGTAATGCCGGGCAGTTTTGCCAACTTCATCAGCATGTCAACACCGGCATCAATGCCAAGATCTTCTGTTGAAAGCATCATGAAATCAGCAGTTGTCACAAGGACGCGGTTTTCTGAAAGCTTTGCAACCAGCATTTCCACATCGATATCGTCTTCTGATCCTGCAAAGGCAAGGGTTGCTTCAATCTCAACAACTTTCGTTTCACCTTGTTTTAGTCCGCTGACTTCTTCCATATCAATAGTGCCAGTCACAACAGCGGTTGCTGCACCTTTTTGGAACACATGCTCACCCATACGTTCATTGCGAATATCAATATTGGTTTCTACTGAACCCAAATCAATTGTCAGCGCTAATTCACCAGTTTCACTTACAGAATTAAAGTGGTGAACCTCACCTGTAGTGTTTTTCTTGATTGAGCCAAATGCTACACGGGATTTATCTGCTACGGATTTCCAGGCGGCATGGCCATCAGCGAACACTGGCGTTGCCAAAAACAGCGAAACGCCACATAACAGACTTGCAAATAATTTCATTCTTATATCCTCCAATTATCAATGAGCGTAGTTGCCCTACTTCCCCTAACGTTTGAACGAGGGATATTATTCATTTTAAGCTGGGAGTTATTTTCAAAGCTTATTTGTGAGCTTTTATAGATACTCTGGAGGCCAGGGGCGGGTATTGTCTGCGTCAATCCAATCTTGCACCCACTTCGGCGGTTCAAGGGAGAAATCGTCTTCGCCCATTGCTTTTGAGACCCGCTCGGTGAGTATGCTACGTCCCTTTTCGGTAATGCCGGTCCTGAAAAGAGCTGTTGAACAGGGTTCACCCCTCACTTCCATGGATTGTTGGATGTAAAACCATCGATGATCCATGCCAATGAGTTGTGTACGCATGGTGACTTTTTGAAGCATGAAAATTCGCTTCCGAAAACGAACCGAAGAGCCAGCGACCACCAAGCCCCACTTTTGCTCCTTGAGAACACGCCACAAGCCGCACTTCAAGGCAAGATCAAACCGCCCAAGGTCATAAAGCGTTAGATGGCACCCATTATTCATTTCCATGAACTGATCCATATCCCATGGATGAGCATAAAAAGTACAAGTAGTAGTATCTGTGAATTGCGCGGCAGGTGCCCGCCGCGCTTTCCAAAGAACTGATGCCATTCGTGCAAATGGATACATGGCCCGGCTTACGCAGCTTTCTTGCTTGGTGTGCCAGTTGGGTCAAACCGCTCGTAGAACTTCTCATTCGACTTTGCCATTTCAAGAAGAAGTGCATTTGGTTTGAACTGGTCACCATATTTTGCATGAAGGTCTTTAAGCATTTCAACAAATTTGGTTGAGCCCATGCCATCAATGTATGAAAGCGCCCCGCCTGTGAAAGGTGCAAAGCCAAATCCGAGGATTGAACCCACATCCGCTTCACGAACATCAGTGACAACGCCTTCTTCAACACAGCGCGCAGCTTCAACCGCAATCGTCGCATGGAACCGGTTTTTGATTTCATCCCGATCAATCGCATCTGCTTCTTGTTGCGGATACATATCTTTCAAACCAGGCCAAAGGTGTTTTTTAGCTGGCTTGTCTGGGTAGTCATAAAATCCCTTGCCGTTCTTTTTGCCAAGGCGGTCATGCTTTTCGACCATTGAATCCACAAGATCAATATGGCGTTGTTCAACTGCACCTTCGCCAAGATCACGAATGGTTCGGTGTAAAATTTTGTGACTAAGATCAATGGCAGTTTCATCGTTCAACTGCAGCGGTCCAAGCGGCATTCCAGCTTGCTTGGCAAGGTTTTCAATCATAGCCGCCGGAACACCTTCAGTAAGCATGTTATAGGCTTCTGACATATAACGAAGCACACAACGGTTCACGAAGAAGCCGCGAGAGTCATTAACAAAAATTGGTGTTTTCTTGATTTTACCAATGTAATCTAGCGCCATTGCAATCGCCTTGTCGCCAGTCTTATCGCCCTTAATTGTTTCAACCAGCATCATCATGTTGACAGGTGAGAAGAAGTGAATTCCGACAAATTGTTCCGGTCGCTTGGAAAACTTAGCCAGGTCAGAAATCGGAATAGTGGATGTGTTGGACGCAAAGATTGCATCTTCTGGCATATGGGCTTCTGCCATTTCTGTGGCAGTTTTCTTGACTTCTGAATCTTCAAAAACTGCTTCAATTACCATATCAACGTCAGAGAGATTTTTATAATCATCTGTTGCAGTGATTTTGGAAAGAATAGCTTCTTTCTTTTCAGCAGTAGAACGTTTCTTGGAGATCGCCTTGTCCTCAGTGGTCTCAGACCAGGATTTGCCCTTGTCAGCGCTAGCTTGATCACGGTCAATAAGAACAACGTCTATTCCAGCCTTGGCAGAGACATAAGCAATACCTGCGCCCATAAGACCGGCACCAATGACACCAATCTTGTTTACTTCAAGTTTGCCAATAGAATCTGGACGACGTGCGCCCTTGTTCAACTCTTGCATGGACATAAACAAAGTTCGGATCATCATGGCAGCTTCAGTTGTTCGAAGCACTTCCGAGAAATACCGGCTTTCAATTTTCAAAGCTGTATCAAACGGAACCAGCATGCCTTCATAAACACACTTCATGATCGCTCGGGCACCTGGATAATTATCCTGAGTTTCGCGGCGATAGATTGCATTTGCTGGCGGGAACAGTTGGAAACCTGCTGGCGTATAAACATGACCGCCAGGGAACTTATAACCTTTTACATCCCAAGGTTGCTCGCCTTTTAGGCCGCCGTTGATAAGCTCTTTTGCTTTGTTGACCAATTCAGCTTCAGGTACAACTTCAGTCGTTAGACCTTGCGCTTTGGTCTTGGAAGCATGCATGTTGCCACCCTTAAGAAGGAATTGCATGGCTTCTTGGGTATGGATTAGGCGCGGTACCCGCTGGGTGCCGCCACCGCCCGGGAAAAGACCAACCTTAACTTCAGGAAGAGATACTTTCGCATCATCAGCAATTACACGTGCATGACAAGCAAGACACATTTCAAGACAGCCACCAATAGCCTGTCCGTTAATGGCAGCGACAAATGGCTTGCCGGATGTTTCCTGTTTGCGTAGTAAAAGGTTCAAGCTATAAGCGTTGTCGAAAAGCAATTGAGCTACAGCAGCTGGGTCTTTTGCCTCTTCGGCGCGGAACTGACCAAGCATATCCTGTAACATGGAAAGATCAGCACCGGCACCAAATGTTTTCTTGCCAGATGCAAGTACAACCCCCTTGATGTTCTCATCAGCACTCATGCTGTCAACGATTTTTTCCCATTCGTCCATGACCGAAAGATCAATCACGTTCATGGATTTGTCAGGCATGTCCCAAGTAACAACTGCAATGCCGTCGTTATCAGTTTCAATCTTGAAATTTGTATATGTCATTTTAATTCTCCAGCTTGGAGTGAGATGTTAAAGATATTTATCGCCATTTTTGTGCGTGAAGTTGAAGCCATTTTCATCCTTCGTGACGGCTAAATCATCATCAGGATAATGGGCACGTTCTGTAGCAGCGCGTGTTCCAATTTCTAGGTAAATAAGATCAGCATTACTTTCATTTACTAAGTGATGTCCGTTTGAAACACCGGCCTTAAAACCTGCTGCATCGCCCGGATTGAGTAGAGTTTTTCCATCATCTTCAATAAGTGTGGCCTGCCCTTCAAGAATGTAAACAAACTCGTCTTCTTGTTCGTGCCAATGGCGCAAAGCAGAACCGGATCCTGGTTCAAGTCGTGTAATATTTACACCAAACTGATCCAAGTCAACCGCATCGCCGAGCCGCTTACGAAACCGTCCTTTGGTGATTTCAGCAAACGGCGCAGGATATCCACTTCCACCAGACCATGCCATTTTATTGATGTCAATCTTTGGCATTTTATACCCGCTCAATAATCGTTGCTGTACCCATGCCAGCACCAATGCACAAAGTAACGAGAGCCGTATTTTGATCACGGCGTTCAAGTTCATCCAAAACCGTACCAAGGATCATTGCACCTGTTGCACCTAATGGATGACCCATGGCAATTGCACCGCCACATACGTTCATCTTGTCGTGGGAAATATCAAAGTACTGCATGTAGCGTAGTACAACTGATGCAAATGCCTCATTGAGTTCGAACAAATCAATGTCGGAAAGCTGCATACCGGCGCGCGCAAGAAGTTTTTCAGTCACGTCAACTGGTCCGGTTAGCATAAGTGCCGGATCAGAACCAATATTTGCAAAGGCCCGAATTTTGGCGCGCGGTTTAACGCCCAGTTTTTTTCCGCCTTCTTTGGAACCCATAAGCACTGCCGCAGCACCATCAACAATGCCGGATGAGTTACCAGCATGGTGAACGTGATTGACCGTTTCAAGTTCAGGGTGCGCTGCGATACCGACCGCATCAAAACCGCCCATTTCTCCCATCATCACGAAAGATGCATCAAGAGAGGCCAGTGACTGCATGTCAGTTTCCGGACGCATGTGTTCATCATGATCAAGAATAACAAGTCCGTTTTGATCTTTGATTGGCACAACAGAATTCTTAAATCGCCCATCTTTCCAGCTTGCATCTGAGCGTTTTTGGCTCTCAACAGAATAGGCATCTACATCATCACGGGAAAAACCGTATTTTGTTGCAATCAGATCAGCTGAAACACCCTGGGGCATGAAATATGCCGGAACAGCAACAGATGGATCCATTGGCCAGGCACCACCTGATGCGCCAATGCCAACCCGTGACATGCTTTCAACACCGCCTGCAATAACAAGGTCATTGGCGCCGGAGTTAATAGTCGAAGCAGCCATGTTGATCGCATCAAGACCTGATGCACAAAACCGGTTGATTTGCATGCCGGGAACTTTGTTGTCGTAGCCTGCTTCAAATACAGCAGCGCGGGCAATATCAGAACCTGCTTCACCTATTGGATCAACACAACCCAAAATGACATCATCGATCATGGATGTATCAGCAATTTCATTACGGTCACGTACTGCTTCCAATGTCTTTGCAGATAAACGCACTGCAGGGACTTCATGTAGTGAGCCATTCTTTTTGCCGCGGCCTCTAGGGGTGCGAACATGATCATAAATAAATGCATCAGCCATTTGGTATCTCCAAGTTAAGGCAAAATAATTCGGTTAGCCGTCGTTTCCTTCAAGCAAAATAATGCTTGCGTTGGAAACGGCAGTTCTGTTTGTTTTAGCTTCCTGGTAGGTTGCGCTGTTGTAACAAGACTTTGCATCTTCAAGCGATGCAAATTCAATCACAACATGACGCGCGCCAAGGTCCTGACCTTCAGCCAGGAAATAATCTCCGCCACGAGCCAGAAATTTGGCATTATATTCAGCAAAAACTGGACCAGCTCCAGCGACGTAGGCTTTGTAGGCATCAGAAGTAAAACTTGATGCGTCATCTGCTGTTACGTGTGCAATCCAATATCCTTTTGGCATTTTAAATTCCTATCCTAAAGCGTGCGGGAAATGAGAACTTTCATGATCTCATTTGTTCCGCCATAAATTCTTTGAACGCGCGCATCACGGAAAAGGCGCGCAATTGGGTACTCGTTCATAAAGCCATAGCCACCAAAAAGCTGCAAGCATTCGTCCATCACTTTGCCTTGCAAATCTGTCAGCAAATATTTGGCCATAGAGGCAGTTGCTGTATCAAGCTCGCCTTTGAGATGCTGTTCAACACATTGGTTGACGAATGCTTTTGCCATTGTCGCTTCAGATTTCAGTTCCGCCAGTTTGAACTGGGTATTTTGAAAGTCCAATATCGCCTTGCCAAACGCTTTGCGCTCCTTGACGTATTCAAGCGTCAGCGTCAGCGCCAATTCAATAGATCCCATTGCCTGATTGGCAATTATCAATCGCTCTTGCGGCAATTGGTTCATTAATTGGTAAAACCCTTTTCCTTCTTCATAACCAAGCAAATTGGCGGTGGGTACTTTTACATCGTTAAAAAACAGTTCGGATGTATCGTTTGCCTTAAAGCCAATTTTATCAAGATTGCGGCCACGCTCAAATCCTTCAACTTCATCGGTTTCCACAACCATTAACGAAGTACCCTTGGCACCTGCGGATGTATCTGTCTTTGCAACTACGATAACAAGGTTTGCATTTTGGCCATTGGTGATAAATGTCTTGGAACCATTGATGCGATATTGGTTCCCATCCTTAACAGCACTTGTTTTTACGCCCTGAAGATCAGAGCCTGCACCGGGTTCAGTCATCGCAATAGCACCGATCAGCTCACCAGAAACTAACCGCGGTAACCAGCGCTTTTTTTGCTCTTCGGTACCAAATTCAGTGATGTAGGGAGCAACTATTCCTGAGTGAAGCGCAATTCCAAATCCATCTACGCCATTGTGAGCAATCGCCTCAATAATGGCAGCTTCCTGGGCATAAGTACCGCCAGCACCGCCAAATTCTTCTGGCACAGAAGCACATAGCAGGCCATTTGCACCGGCCATCTCCCATTGCGAACGGGGGACAATTTCATCTTTTTCATATTGCTCATACTTGGGAGCAATTTCTGTTTCCATAAAACGGCCAGCCATTTCCCGAACCATGGCATAATCTTCATCATGCCATGTGGGAGTAAGGGAATTGAGCACTTCTTGCGGAGTTGTCATTGGCCTCGCCTTAATTGCTTTTCTGGCAGCTTAAAATGCTTCTTCGCCAAGCGACATCATGCTTTCACAACCGCTTTCAATGCGCGCCAAATGTGCAGCGCTTTCCGGCATAATGCGTTCCATGAAATAACGGGCTGTCATCAGTTTGTTTTCATGGAATTCAGGAGAGCTTGCTGAACCTTCTGCAAGAGCTTCCTGAGATTTTTCTGCCATTAGGCCCCACATGTAGCCAAGTGCAACAAGACCAAACAGGTGCATGAAATCAGTGGAGGCAGCGCCAGCATTATTTGGGTTTTGCATGCCATTTTGCATTAGCCACATTGTTGCAGCTTCAAGTTTTTTAACACCATCCCTAAGAGGCTTGGTGAACGGTTGCATGGCTTCATTTTCCATGTGCTTCTTGGTAAAGCCGTTTACTTCCTCCATGTAGGAACGCATGGCACGACCCCCATTTGCTGGAAGCTTACGACCAACCAAATCAAGGGCTTGAACACCGTTCGCACCTTCATAAATCTGTGCAATACGAGCATCGCGTACGAATTGGCTCATGCCCCATTCTTCAATGTAGCCATGACCGCCAAAGACTTGCTGCGCATTGACGCAATTTTCAAAACCCTTGTCCGTCAATACACCTTTAATGATGGGTGTAAGCAGACCCATAAGGTCATCGGCTGCTTCGCGTTCTTCTTCTGAAGTAGCGCGATGCGAAATATCACCCTTTAGAGCAGTCCAAAGCATTAGTGCGCGAGCTGCTTCATTGAACGACTTAATATTCATCAACATGCGTCGGACATCAGGGTGTACGAGCAGCGGATCAGCTTTTTTATCAGGCTCAGCGGCCCCCATGAGTGCCCGTCCTTGAATGCGATCTTTGGCATAAATTGATGCGTTTTGGTACGCAACTTCAGACTGTGACAAACCCTGAAGGCCAACGCCTAAGCGCGCTTCGTTCATCATGATGAACATGGCTTTAAGGCCCTTGTTTTCTTCACCAATCATATAACCAATGGCTTCATCATGGTTTAAGACGCAGGTTGAATTCGCGTGAATACCCATTTTTTCTTCGATAGCACCACACGATACACCGTTACGTTCGCCAATCGAGCCGTCATCATTTACGTGATATTTTGGCACCACAAAAAGCGAGATGCCTTTAGTGCCTTCAGGAGCACCCTCAACGCGGGCAATAACAAGGTGAATGATGTTTTCAGCTAAATCATGCTCTCCGGCAGAAATGAATATTTTTTGGCCAGACAGCTTGTAGGACCCATCGCCCAGCGGAACTGCCTTTGTGCGCAACAAGCCAAGATCAGTGCCACAATGTGGTTCGGTCAGGTTCATCGTGCCGGTCCAGGTGCCTTCAATCATTTTTGGCAAGAATTTTTGTTTAATTTCATCAGATGCATGTACTTGCATTGCTGCGATGGCAGCTTGAGTTAGGCCTGGATACATCGCAAATGCCTGATTGGCAGATGAAAGATATTCGCCAACTGCTGTGTGAAGTGTATAGGGAAGGCCTTGCCCACCATAATCAGGATCAGCCGGTAAACCCATCCAGCCACCTTCCTTGTAGGTCTCATATGCTTCTTTAAAACCTTTGGGTGTTGTCACTGAAGCATCTTCGTGGCGTGTACAACCTTCACGGTCACCAGAGAAGTTTATGGGCTGAAGAACTTCTTCGCTCATTTTGGCAGCTTCTCCAAGAATTGCCTCGATCATGTCAGGTGTTGCTTCTTCAAAACCAGGAAGATTGTTGTAACGGTCGATATTTAGGATGTCATTCAACACATAAAGGGTGTCTTGAATTGGCGCGGAATAACTTGGCGTTACTGTTTCTCCTCAAACAATATTCTGATGCTAGCCTGAAAAAAGGTCTGCTACCAGATGAAATTTATAGTGCACTATTTGGCCATGTATGTGACCAAAGACACGTTTGAGGAGTATATAAGCAAATAATTAGATTGACGTAAACGTCAAAATTTAAAAAACTAACATTTTTTCTCCACCGCTTTTCAAAAAATGATGAAAATGGTTAGGCTTTGTCTTCGATAAAGGTAATTGCGTTACTCAACTCGATAATAGAGTGCTCAAGTTCTTCTTTTTGACTTGTAAGCTTGGTAAATTGCTCTTTGAATTTACTAACCAGATAACCAACATCCTGTTCGTTGCTATCGTCGTCATAAACTTTAAGTAGTGACTCAATATCAATCAAAGAAAAGCCAACGTTTTTCGCAAGGATGATGATTTTTAAACGTACTCTATCATCGTTAGAATAAAGGCGCGTTGACCCAGACCGCTTAGGACTAATTAAGCCTCGGTCCTCATAAAATCGCAGCGTTCTCAAGCTAACATCGAATTCGCGTGCTAAATCACCAATTCTATAAATTTCTTTTTTTTCAGTAGTGTTATCAGCAAAGTTTTCTACTAGATGCTCTAACATAGACTGAGCAGTCATTTCGCCCATTTTTTTTCCTATTATTCCAGCCATGAAAAGGAGAGTTCTAAATATGGTTTCGAATTAACCGTTAACATAATACAAAAACAATACAAGTTACAACAGAATCTAGTGTGAACAAGATCACAGTACTAGACGCTATTGGATAAGGCGTTGAATTGATTCATAAATGTGA